>NZ_JAKTNU010000005.1:2430-110075 GCF_022760955.1 Thermus neutrinimicus | reverse complement strand
GAGTCAGATGAACTCGGATGGGTGCAGGCATGGGGATATTTTAAGAGGAGGGTACTTATGACCGGGTCCGTCCCCTTTCCCCCAAGGAGATGGAGGTGCTGGCGGAGATCCCCGACGAATCAGAGGCGCTGAAGGATGCCTTCGGCGTACGGGATTTCCTGGGTGGGGCCAGGAACCTGGAGTTCAACCAGCGCCTCTATGCGGAGCCTTGCGTCAACGTAAACGGCTTCCACTCGGGCTACGGAGGCCCAGGTTCCAAGACCGTGTTGCCCGCGGAGGCCTTTGCCAAGCTGGACTTCCGCCTGGTGCCCGACCAGGACCCGGAGGAGATCCCCAGGCTTCTCAAGCGGCACCTCGAGGCCCAGGGTTTCCACGACGTGGAGGTGGTGGTCCTGGAAAAGGGGGAGCACCCGGCCCGCTCGGACCTTTCCCATCCCTTCCTTGGCCTGGCCCGAAGGGCTCTGGAGGAAGCCTTTGGGGTGAAGGCGGTGCTTTACCCCAATATGGCGGGGTCTGGCCCCATGCATCCCTTCCTCCACCACCTGGGGGCCCCGGCGGTGGGGCTTGGGGTGGGGTATCCGGGGAGCCGGGTGCATAGCCCCAACGAACACATCCGCATCCGGGATTTTGAGCGGGGAACCCTGGCCCTTCTCAGGCTTCTTGAGCTTTACTCCCTCGGAGTCTAGCCCCATCTGCTAGGCTCTTAGGGGTATGCGTCTACCCTTTGGCGAGCGCGATACTGCCCTCGAGGAGGCCCGGGTGGTGGTCCTGCCCGTGCCCTACGACCTTTCCCTCTCCTTCTTGCCGGGGGCGAGGCGGGGCCCTGAGGCCATCTTGCTGGCCAGCCGGGAGCTGGAGCCCTTTCTGTTAGAGCTAGGCGTGGCCCCGGAGGAGGTGGGCATCCACGCGGCGGAGCCGGTGCCCTGGGTGGCGGGAAGCGCCGAGGAAAGCCACGCCCTGATCCGGGAGGCTGCCCTAAACCATCTTCGGGCGGGCAAGTTCCTGGTGGCCCTGGGGGGGGACCATTCCATCACCCATCCCCTGGTCCAGGCCCACCGGGAGGCCCTGGGGGGGTTCTCCCTGCTTCAGATCGATGCCCATGCGGATCTTTACCCGGGGTGGCAGGGATCCATCTACTCCCATGCCTCGCCCTTTTACCGCTTGGTGCAAGAGGGTTTCCCCTTGGTCCAGGTGGGGATCCGGGCCATGGATCAAGAGTCCTTGGCCTTGGCCAAGGCGAAGGGGGTGGCCCTTTTCCCCGCTCACCGGCTTCACCGGGAAGGGCTTCCTTTAGGGGAGATCCTCGAGGCCCTGGGGGAGAGGGTCTACATCAGCCTGGACTTTGATGCCCTGGATCCCAGCGTCATGCCCAGCGTGGGCACCCCCTTACCTGGGGGGCTTTCCTACCGCCAGGTGGTGGACCTACTGGAGGCGGTCTTCGGGGCAAAGGAGGTGGTGGGCATGGACTTCGTGGAGCTTTCCCCCAACGGCCAGTTCCACGCGGAGATGACCGCGGCCCAGCTGGTCTATCACGCCATAGGCCTTAAGGGCCTCCAGGCGGGGTGGCTCGAGGCCAAGGGCCTGTAGTCCACATCCCCTGTCCCCCAGTTTCCCGATCCTGGGGCCTGGGCGCGGGGGTTTTGGGGCCTGCTTCTCCGGGGGACGGGCCTTGCCCAGCCCTTCACCCTGCCCGAACCCCTCCTTTCGGGCGGGTCTTGGGCTAACCTTGAGCCATGCAGGCCTTCTTTCAGAACCTCGAGGCCCTCTTCTTCGCCCTTGCCTTTGGGAGCGCGGCTTTTGGCCTTCTAGCCCGCCTGCTCGGGGTGCGGCGCGCCTGGCCCTTCTTCCTGCTGGCCGCCCTTTGGCTGGTCCTGGGCTTCCTCCTTCGGTTAGAATAGCCCTTCGTGGCCAAGCACGTGGTTTCCGTGTCCCTGGGGGCTAGCCGCCGGGACTCCAGGGTTCAGCTGGAGCTTCTCGGGGAGGAGGTGGTTTTGGAAAGGCGGGGCACGGACGGCGACTTCCAGAAAGCCCTTCGCCTCATTGCTGAGCTGGATGGAAAGGTAGACGCCATCGGCCTTGGGGGCATAGACCTCTACCTTTGGGCAGGGGGGCGGCGCTACACCATCCGGGATGCCAAAAGGCTTAAGGAGGCGGCCCGCAAAACCCCTGTGGTGGACGGATCCGGCCTCAAGCACACCTTGGAGCGCCGGGCGGTGGCCCAGCTGGCGGGGCTGATTGATTGGAAAAATACCAAGGTCCTTCTGCCCTCCGCCGTGGACCGCTTTGGCCTGGCCGAGGCCCTGCACGAGGCCGGGGCCAGGGTTCTTTACGGGGACTTCATCTTTGCCCTGGGTTTGCCCATACCCCTCTACTCCCTCTCCTTCCTGCAGAAGCTCGCCTTGGTCCTCCTTCCCGTCCTTACCCAGCTTCCCTTCCAGCTCCTCTACCCCACGGGGGAAAAGCAGGAGAAGCGGGCGGTGGACTGGCGAAGCCGCTACTACCTTTGGGCAGACCTGGTGGCGGGGGACTGGCACTACATCAAGCGGCACATGCCCGACGATATGCGGGGGAAGACGGTGCTCACCAACACCACCACGGAGGAGGACCTGGCCTTTTTGAAGGAGAGGGGGGTAAGGCGCCTCATCACCACCACCCCCCGCTTGGACGGGCGGAGCTTTGGCACCAACGTCATGGAGGCCCTCCTGGTGGCCCTGGCCGGTCAGGAGCTTGGGGAAGAGGAGTACCTCCGGTATATTGACCTCTTAGGGCTTAGGCCCCAGGTCCTGAACCTTTAGGAGGAAGCATGATCAGCGTAACTGACCTCAGACCCGGAACCAAGGTGAGGATGGAGGGCGGCCTTTGGGAGTGCGTGGAGTACCAGCACCAGAAGATCGGCCGCGGCGGGGCCAAGGTGGTGGCTAAGTTCAAGAACCTGGAAACCGGGGCCACCATTGAGCGCACCTTCAACTCCGGGGAGAAGCTGGAGGACATCTACGTGGAAACCCGGGAGCTCCAGTACCTGTACCAGGAGGGGGACGACCTGGTCTTTATGGACCTGGAAACCTACGAGCAGTTCCACCTGCCCAAGGATCAGGTGGAGGCCGCTCGGTTTCTCAAGGAGGGCATGACCGTCCTGGGGGACATGTACGAGGGGCGTCCCCTGAAGATTACCCCGCCCACCGTGGTGGAGCTCAAGGTGGTGGATACGCCCCCGGGAGTGCGGGGGGACACGGTCTCCGGCGGCAGCAAGCCGGCCACCCTGGAAACGGGGGCGGTGGTGCAGGTGCCCCTTTTCGTGGAGCCTGGTGAGGTCATCAAGGTGGATACCCGCACGGGCCAGTACGTGGGCCGGGCTTAAGGCCTTGGGGCTCTGTGGCCCGGGTTCGCCCCGGGCCCTTTCTTTTACCGAGTCCAAAGGCAGTGGTGGGGCCAGGATAGGGTAAGCTTTATGCCGCGAGGTGTACCCATGACGCCCAAGGAGCTGAAACAGATCCTGCAGGCCCTGGTGGAGCACGGGGTGAGCGAGCTCACCCTGGAAACCCCTGATTACAAGCTGACCGTGCGCCGAGGGGGCGAGGTGCAGGTGGTGGCCTTGCCGCAGGGGGTAACTGCCCCTGTGGCTCCGCTTCCTTCCCCCCCCACCCCCGCCCCTGGGGACCTGGCTCCGGCCGCCGGGGCTCCTGCCCTAAAGGCCCAGGAGGCCAAAGGGGCCAAGGAGGCTAAGGAGGCTGGGGGGGAGTGTGCGGGTTGCGTGGAGGTGAGGGCCCCCATCGTGGGGACCTTCTACCGGGCGCCGGCCCCGGATGCCCCTCCTTACGTGGAGGAAGGGGACCGGGTGGAAAAGGGCCAGGTGCTCTGCATCATTGAGGCGATGAAGCTCATGAACGAGATCGAGTCGGAGGTTTCCGGGATCGTCAAGAAGATCCTGGTGAAAAACGGGGAACCCGTGGAGTACGGGCAGCCCCTCTTCCTGATCCAGCCGCTATGAAGAAGGTCCTTATCGCCAACCGGGGCGAGATCGCCTTGAGGATCATCCGGGCCGCCAAGGAGTTGGGGATCAAGACCGTGGTGGCCCACTCCACCGCGGACGAGAAAAGCCTCCCGGTGCTCCTGGCGGACGAGGCCATCTGCATCGGCCCTCCCCCTTCCGGGCAGAGCTACCTGAACATCCCCAACCTGCTTTCCGCGGCCATCGTGACCGGGGCCGACGCCATCCATCCTGGTTACGGCTTCCTGGCGGAGAACGCCACCTTTGCCGAGATGTGCCGGGATCACGGCATCACCTTCATCGGCCCCACCCCGGAGAACATGCGCGCCCTTGGGGACAAGGCCACCGCCAGGAAGGTGGCGCGGGAGGCCGGGGTGCCCACGGTGCCGGGGACGGACGAGCTTGCGAGCGTGGAGGAGGCCAAACGGGCCGCTCGGGAGATCGGCTATCCCGTGATCCTCAAGGCCTCCGCCGGGGGTGGGGGCAGGGGCATGCGCTTGGTGCACACCGAGGAGGAGTTGGAAAGGGCGGTCCAGCAGGCCCAGGAGGAGGCCCGGGCTGCCTTCGGCAACCCCGCCGTCTACCTGGAAAAGTACATAGAGGAGCCCAAGCACATAGAGATCCAGGTCCTGGGGGACGGGGAGAACGTCATCCACCTTTGGGAACGGGACTGCTCCATCCAGCGCCGGCACCAGAAGCTCTTGGAGGAAGCCCCTAGCACCTTGCCCTTGGAGACCCGGAAGGCCATTGCCGAGGCGGCGGCCCGTCTGGCCCGGCATGTGGGGTACGTGTCTGCGGGAACGTTGGAGTTCCTGGTGGATAAGGAGGGGAACTTCTACTTCATAGAGATGAACACCCGCATCCAGGTGGAACACCCCGTGACCGAGATGGTCACCGGCATTGACCTGGTCCAGGCCCAGTTCCGCATCGCCATGGGGGAGAAGCTCTGGTTCAGGCAGGAAGAGGTGGAGGTGCGGGGGCATGCCATAGAGGTGCGCATCAACGCCGAGGACCCGGAGAAGGGCTTCAGGCCCTCCATCGGCAAGGTGGAGACCCTCCATTTCCCCGGGGGGCCGGGGATCCGGGTGGACAGCCACCTCTACGCGGGTTACCAGATCCCGCCCCACTACGACAGCTTGATCGCCAAGATCATCGCCTGGGCCCCCACCCGTGAGGAGGCCATCAGGCGCATGGAAAGGGCTCTTGCCGAGACGGTGATCGAGGGCCCTGGCCTCAAGACCACCATTCCCTTCCACCAGAAGGTGTTGCAAAACGCCTTCTTCCGCCGGGGGGCGGTCTACACCAACTTCGTGGCCCGGCGGATGGAGATGTAGACTGGGCGTGTGATGGTGGAGTACGAGATCAGCGACCACGCCCTCGAGGGGCTGGTGGCCCATGCCCTTTCTGAGCTTCAGGGGGTGCGGCTCTTGGAAACCGCCCCCCGCTCCCTGGGGGAGGTTTTCCGCCGCATGAAGCCCATTAAGGTGGAACGCACCCCCGAGGGGTTCACGGTGGACCTGGTGCTCTCCGTGGACTTTGGGGTCTCCATTCCCGAGGTGGCCCAGGCGGTGCAAAAAGCCGTGGCGGAGGCCCTTTACCTGGCCACGGGGGAGAGGGTGCAGGCGGTGAACCTTACCGTGGCCCAGGTGGAGTACCGGAAGGAGGCCCATGCTTAGGCGAGCCAGGGAACTGGCCATGCGGGCCTTGTTCGCCCATACCCAGGGGGGAGTGGACCTGGAGGAGGCTTTCCGGCACGCCTTGGAGGAGATGGGAGGCGAGGAGGACCCCTATGGGGACCTCCTGGACCAGGAGGGCGTGGCCTTTGCCCGGCGCTTGCTGGAGGGATACAAGGCCCATGCGGAAGAGGTGGACCAGGTGCTACGGGATACGGTGGAGGGTTGGGACTTCGGCCAGATGTCCAAAACCGACCTCACGGTCCTGCGCCTGGCCGCTTACGAGATGCTCCACGAGCCCACTCCCTTTGCGCCCCTGATCGAGGTGGCGGTAAAGATCGCCAACCGCTATGGGGGAGAGCACTCAGGGGCTTTTGTCAACGGGGTTCTGGGCCGCTTGTACCGACGGATCCAGGAGGGTGAGCTGAAGGCGGTGCCCAAGGAGGACTGAGATGACCCTTGCCCGTACCCTTTCCGGCCATGAGGTGGCAACCACCGTGTATGGAGAGCTGCGGGAGGCCCTTAGCTCCCTGCCCTTCGTCCCCTCCCTCCGGGTGATCCGCTTGGGAGAGGACCCCGCCTCGGTCTCCTACGTGCGCCTTAAGGACAAGAAGGCCAGGGAGCTTGGCCTCTTGAGCCAGGTGGAGGTGTTCCCCGAGGATACCCCGGAGGAGGCCCTTCTCCGGCGTATAGAGGCCCTGAACCAGGACCCAGAGGTGGACGGCATCCTGGTCCAACTCCCCTTGCCCGCCCACATCCGCACGGAGCGGGTCTTAGAGGCCATCTCCCCCCTTAAGGATGTGGATGGCTTCCACCCCCTCAACGTGGGGAAGCTTTGGAGCGGAGGGGAGGGGCTTTTCCCCTGCACGCCCTTGGGTATCGTCCGCTTGCTCAGGCATTACGGGGTAGAGCTCAGGGGTAAGGAGGTGGTGGTCCTGGGCCGGTCCAACATCGTGGGCAAGCCCCTTGCTGGCCTTCTCCTGCGGGAGGACGCCACGGTGACCCTAGCCCACTCCCGTACCCGGAACCTGCCCGAGGTGACCCGGCGGGCGGAGGTGTTGGTGGTGGCCGTGGGGCGGCCGCACCTGGTGCGAAGGGAGTGGGTGCGGCCCGGGGCCGTGGTGGTGGACGTGGGGGTGAACCGGGTGGAGGGTAGGCTTCTTGGCGATGTTCACCCCGAGGTGGCCGAGGTGGCCAGCGCCCTTACCCCCGTGCCCGGGGGCGTGGGGCCCATGACCGTGGCCATGTTGATGGCCAATACCGTGAAGGCGGCGTTGCTTAGACGGCATGGAGCTCCTCGCTAACCAGGTCTTTTGGACCGCGATCCTGGCCAACTTCCTGGCCCAGACCCTGAAGCTGTTTCTCTATTACCTGCTGGAGGGCCGGTTCCAATGGGAGCGCTTCCTGGAAACCGGGGGAATGCCCAGCTCCCACTCCGCCACCGTCAGCGCCTTGGCCATGGGCGTGGGCTTCCAGGAAGGTTTTGGTAGCACCCTCTTCGCCGTGGCCGCCATCTTTGCCCTCATCGTCATGTACGACGCCACGGGAATCCGCCGGGCGGCTGGCCTGCACGCCCAGCTTCTGAACCAGCTGGTTCAGGAACTGCAACAGGTGCTGGAGAAAGGCCCCGCTCCGGAGCCCCTTAAGGAACTGTTGGGCCACACCTACCTCGAGGTCCTGGTGGGGGCATTGCTGGGCGCCTTGGTGGCCTTCCTCAGCTTTCACCTTTTCCCGGCGGCGTAAAAGGCTAGGGTCTGCCCCAAGAGGAAGACGAGGAGCCCAAGCACAGGGGAGAGAAAGAAGGTGAAAAAGCCTGCGAACAAGGCCAGTACCAGGGGCAGGAGGGGCTTCCTGAAGCGGTGGAAGACCCAGAGGTTCAAAAGGCCAAAGAGGAGGAGGATGCCGAAGGCAACCGTTTCCACGGGGTTTCATTGTACGCCCTTGCCAGCTCGGTGGGATGGGGTAAACTTTTACCGAGTATAAGGAGGTTGCACCCATGCTGACGCTACCGGAGAAAATCCTCTTTATCCTGCTCCTGGCCGCAAGCCTCTACTATGCCTATACTGGTTTTCGCCGCGTGTACCTGGCCATCCGCAGGGGGCGTCCGGAGGAGCGCTTTGACCGCCTGCCCGAGCGCGTTGGCCGGGCCCTTTGGCTTACCCTTACGCAGCAGACGGTTTTCAAGAGGCGGCCTCTGGTTTCCCTTCTCCACGCCCTGGTCTTCTACGGCTTCGTCTATTATCTCCTGGTCAACCTGGTGGACCTTCTGGAGGGGTACTTCCCCCTGCACGCCCGAGGGGGTCTGTGGAACGCTTATAACCTTGTGGCCGACCTTCTCACCGCCGCCATCCTGGTGGGCATCCTGGGGCTCATGCTCCGCCGCTACCTTCTGGCGCCTCAGGATTTCACCTGGAATCCCAAGGTGCCCCTCCACGAACGGGTACGCGGGGGAATCCCCCGGGATTCGGCTATCGTGGGGGCCTTCATCACCTTCCACGTGGGAAGCCGCCTGCTTTCCAAGGCCGCGGGCCTGGCCCAGGGGGAGCCCGATCCCTTCCAGCCGGTCGCCAGCCTTCTGGCCTCTTGGCTTGGGGGCCTTTCGCCTTCCAGCCTAGTGTTTTTGGAACATTTCTTCTGGTGGGGTGCCCTAGGCTCCATCCTCCTCTTCCTGCCCTACTTCCCCCGTTCCAAGCACATCCACCTGATGATGGGTCCCATCAACTTGGCCTTCCGCCAGGAGAGGCCTGGGGCCCTCTTGCCCCTGGACTTTGAGAGGGAGGAGGAGAAGTTCGGGGCTGAAAAGCTGGAGGACCTTTCCTGGAAGCGCCTTCTGGACGCCTATGCCTGCATCATGTGCAACCGCTGTCAGGAGGCCTGCCCCGCTTACGCCACGGGAAAGGCCCTCTCCCCGGCGGCCATCGTCATCTCCGAGCGGTACGAGCTGAATGAGATCCTCCCGGCCTTTGCCAGCGGGCAGGAAAGCCCGAGGCCCCTTATGGACTTCGCCCTGAACGAGGAGGCCCTTTGGGCCTGTACCACCTGCATGGCCTGCGTGGAGGTCTGCCCGGTGGGCAACGAGCCCATGCTTCACGTCCTGGACGTGCGCCGGGCCAAGGTGCTCATGGAAGGGGAGTTCCCCCAGGAGCTCAACAACGCCTTCCGCGGCATGGAGCGCTCGGGCAACCCCTGGGGCATCGGCCAGGATAAGCGCCTGGACTGGGCGGAGGGCCTTAAGGTGCCCACCGTGGAGGAAAAGCCTCATCCTGAGGTCCTCTACTGGGTGGGATGTGCGGCCAGCTACGATCCCAGGGCCCAGAGGATCGCAAGAAGCATGGTGGATATCCTAAACGCCAGCGGGGTGGATTGGGCGGTCCTGGGCCGCAAGGAGAAGTGCACGGGGGATTCCGCCAGGCGGGCGGGCAATGAGTACCTCTTTTTCCAGCTGGCCACGGAGAACGTGGAAACCCTGAACCAGGTGGCCCCTAAGACCATCGTCACCACCTGCCCCCACTGCTTCCACACCCTGGGCAACGAGTACAAGGCCTTTGGCGGAGAGTACCGGGTGGTCCACCACTCGGAGTTCATCGCCGAGCTTTTGCGCTCGGGCCGGCTGAAGGTTTCCGAGGAAACCCGGCGGGTAGTCTTCCATGACCCCTGCTATCTGGGCCGGCACAACGGGGTGTACGAGGCCCCCCGGGAGGTGCTCAAGGGGGTGGGCTTGTTCCTCACCGAACCCCCTAGGAGCCGGGAGCGAAGCTTCTGCTGCGGGGCCGGCGGAGCCCAGTTCTGGAAGGAAGAGGAACCTGGGGCCATGCGGGTTTCGGAAAACCGCTACCGGGAGCTTAAGGGCACGGGGGCGGAGGTTATCGCCACGGGTTGCCCCTTCTGCATGGCCATGATGAATGTGGAGGTGGCCCAGGACGAGAAGCCCCCCGAGGTTTTGGACATCGCCGAGCTGGTGGCCCGGGGCCTTAAGGCCTAGGGTTTCCATACACGGCGAAGACCCGGTAGCCCTCCATCCACCCCTCCCCAAAGGCCCGCAGCAGGAGGCCTGGGGGAGGGGTGAGGAGTTCGTAGGGCTCCCAGTAGAAGGGGCTTTGCGGCCTGTTGCGCCGCAAGGCTTCCCGGCGGCTAAAGCCTTCCACCAGGAGAAGCCCCCCTGGGGCCACCAGGGGAGGAAGGGCCTTAAGAAGGGGCCGGTTTACGTAATAGCTCATGAGGATGCCGGCGAAGGGGCCTTTGGGAAGGTGGGTGAGGGCCTTGGGGTCCTCGAGGTCCAGCTCCACCAGGGTGAGCCCGGGGGTGCCGGCCAGTTTCCTTAGGGCCTCGCGGCTCCTTTCCACCAGGACCACGGGGTGGCCCCTTTGCAGGAAGTAGCGGGCGTTCCTTCCTAGGCCTCCGGCCAGGTCCAGGATGGGCCCAGGGGGTACGAAGGGGCCATAGGCCCGCACCGTGAAGGCCGGGGCTCGTTCCCCTTCCGTTTCCCGGTAAAAGGCATCCCAATCCCTAGGCATGTTTCCGGAAGGCCAGAAGGCTTCCCCCCAGGAGGATGAGGAAGGTTACGCCCCAGAAGGCGGGTTTCGGCAGGTGCCAGGCCAGCTCGGGACGGTGCAGGAGTTCCGCCAGGGTGGCGTTTCCTTCCAAGAGGAGCTTGACCCCGGCCCAGCCCACCAGGGCGTAGGCCACCTTTTCCAGGCCGGGATACCGCTCCATAACCGCCACCACGTAGCTGGCAGCCAGGCGGATGAAGAGGATGCCCAGGGCCACGCCCAGGAAGACCAGGAGGAGGTCCTGGGAAAAGGCCACCACTGCCAGGATGGAGTCCACGGCAAAGGCCAGATCCACCAGGTTGATGAGGAGGACCACCCGCCAAAACTCCCGGGCGGTGGTTTCGGGCAAGGGCTTGGCCTCGGGGTGGTCGTGGAAGTGTTGAACCATAAGGAAGAGGAGGTAAAGCCCCCCCAACACCTGAACCCACCATAGCCGGATCACGTACACGGCGAAGAGGAGGGCTAGGCCCCTGAGGAGGTAGGCCCCCAGGACCCCGTAGAAGAGGGCCTTGCGGCGCAGGTGGGTGGGCAGGGGCCTCACCATCACCGCCAGCACCAAGGCGTTGTCCCCGGAGAGGAGGGCCTCGAGGACCGCCACGGAAAGGAGCACCAATAGCGCTTCCCCGCTCATGCCTCCCCCAAAAGGTACCTTAGCCCAGGGGCCAAGGCTTGCTTCCACGTGACCCAGTTGTGTCCCGAGGCCCTTTCCCGGTAGGCATGGGGAACCTTGCGGTCAGCCAGGAGGGCGGCGAAGCGGCGGACTGGGGCCAGGAGCCATTCCAAAAGACCCACCTCCAGGTAGATGCGGGGTAGGACCTTGGCGTTAGCGTACTGCTCCAAAAGCCATTCCCGGTCCCGATAGGCGTCGGTGCCGCCTGGATGGGCCTTTAGCGCCGGGGAGAGGGCGAGGACCTTTGGGAAGCGGCCCGGGTGGCGAAGGGCTTGCCACAAGGAAAAAAGCCCCCCCAAGGAGGCCCCCACCAGGAGGACCTCCCCCAAGGGGCCCTTTAGGCGTTCCACTTCCCCTAGGACCCGGTGGAACTCCTCCTCGTAGGCTTCGGAAAACCGGTACTCCTGGTTCCGGTCGATGGGCTCCACAAAGACCAGGCGCACCGCTGGGATCTCGCCCGCCTCCACCAGGGCCTGGGCCACCTTGTGCAGGCCTGCGGTGCGGTAGAAGGCCACCCCATCCTGGGCCACCAGGGTGGCCTGGGGACTTGTCCCCGCATCGGCTACGTAGAAGCGTCTTTCCCCCAAGCGGTGCCGCTCTACCCTGGGTTCTTCCCTGGGCTCAGGGGGCGCTTCGAACCGGTGCCCGGGAAGCCGAATGGCCCGGGGATAGGTCCACCAGGGATTGTCCGCCCGCTCCGGGTTATCGGGGTCGGGGAAGGGCCTACCCCCTTCGTCCAGGAAGGCGTATTCCACATAGGCTCCTTCGGGAAACTCCAGGGTGACGGGGCCTTGGAGGGGAATGGGGTTCCTTTCCCAGTCGGTGAAATCTCCCACCAGGGCCTTGGCCTGGGCTGGGGGAAAGAAGGTGACGGTGCGCTTGGAAACCCGTACCACGGGAATACTCTACCCGGGACAGGAGCGGAGCTAAAGCTTGGCCAACTCCGGGTAGAGGAGAAGGAGCTCCTCCTCCGTCAGGGCCTCACCTTCCCTTTCCGGGGTCCAGGAGAGGTACGCGGCCAAGAGGGTGAAGGGGCTGGATCCCGCCAGGTCCATGAGGGCTTGCCTGGCCCGGGATCGGGTCAAGGGGGATTGGGGAGGAAGAAACCTGCGCTCGGCGAGGATGAGGCTTACCACCAGGTAGCGCCCGCCGGGCTCCACCTGGGCCTGGTACTCCTCCCACACCTGCTTCTTTCCCTCAAAGTGCCGGAAGGTTTCCTGGTACTTGCTCCGCTCCTCCAGCATCCACGCGTCAAACCGGCCCAGGACCTCCTCCTCGGAACCTGCCACCACCCGGTAATCCCCAAAGCGCCAGGCGGGTTCCTCCTTGAGGAGCAAAAGCGCCGCTTCGTCCACCAGGTCCGCCAGGCCCTTGGCCGAGGTGGTGTCCGCTCCCTCGGCCAGAAGCCGGAGGGCCCTTTGCACCTGGGGGCGGGCCAGGAGGGCTAGGCGCAACCTGGCCACGCTGGCGGTGGGTTCTAGGGGGTATTGGCCTGGCCCGTAACCCCCCGCCTGGCGGAGGCCCCGGACCAGGTAGGCGGTCAGCACGGCCAGGCCCAGGAAGACCAAAACGGGTACAATACCCAAACTTCCCCCACCCCCTCCGGGGTAGACCACCACCGGGCCAGGATAGGGGGGGTACGAGGGGGCTGGGCTGGGGAAGACCGGGGCTGGCCCCGGGCTCATGGGGGGTGGGGTAGGGGCATAGGGGCGTCCGCCTGCGCCGCCCCCGCTCTTCTGGGCCAGGGCTAGGGAGAGGGCCAGAAGCAGGAGCCAAACGAGGCGGCGCATGGCCTTCAGCATACCCCAGGGCCAGGAGGCTTTGTGCTAAAACCAACGATGCAGTAAACTTGACATAGGTAGGCTTAGGCTATGGACGAGAAAAGAGAAAGGAGGGAAAACATGCTGCCAGAAACCCTGCCCGTCTGCCCGGTGAGGGGGTCGGTCATCTACCCCACCATGGTCATGCCCATCGATGCCGGGAGGCCTATCTCCATCCGGGCCATCGACGAGGCCTTGGCCCGAGAGCGGGTGCTACTTATCGTGAGCCAGAAGGACAAGGAGGTGGAAACCCCTAAGCCCTCGGACCTCTACGAGGTGGGCACCGCCTGCAACATCCTCAAGATGCGCAAGAACCCGGACGGCTCCGTCCAGGTGCTGGTGCAGGCCTTTGCCCGGGTGCGGGTCAAGGAGTGGCTGGACCTGGGGGACCACCTCGAGGCCAAGGGGGAGGTTCTCTCCGATGAACCCGCTGATCCCACCTTGGTCAAGGCCCTGGTGCGGGAGGTGAAGGACAAGTTCCAGGCCCTTCTGAAGGAGGGGAAGTACCTGGCCCCCGAGGTGGCCCAGTTCGTCTTGAACCTGGAGGACCCAAGCCAGCTGGCGGATTACATCGCCTTCCACATGGACTTCCGCCTGGAGGACAAGGAGAGGGTGTTGGAAACCCCCAACGTGGCGGAGAGGCTGAAGCGGGTTTTGGTCCTCCTCGAGGCGGAGCTGGAGCTCATAGAGACGCAAAGGCGCATCCAGCAGCAGGTCAAGGAGGAGATCGACCGCAACCAGCGGGAGTACTTCCTCAGGGAGCAGATGAAGGCCATCCAGCGGGAGCTCCACGGGGAGGAAGGCGCCGAGGAGGTGGAGGAGTTCCGCAGGAAAGTGGAGGAGCTCCACCTTCCCCCCGTGGTGCGGCAGGAGGTGGAGCGGGAGCTCAACCGCTTTGCCCGCATGCACCCTGATTCCGCCGAGGCCAGCGTCATCCGCACCTACCTGGACTGGATCGTCAACCTTCCCTGGAACACCCGTACCGAGGACAACCTGGATCTAAACCGGGCCAAGGAGATCCTGGAAAGGGACCACTACGGCCTGGAGAAGGTGAAGGACCGGGTCCTGGAGTATCTGGCGGTGCGGAAGCTCAAGGCGGAGCGGGCCAAGCGGGGGGAGATCCCACCAGACGAGGTGAACAAGGGGCCCATCCTCCTCTTCGTGGGGCCCCCTGGGGTGGGGAAGACCTCCATCGCCAAGAGCATCGCCGAGGCCTTGGGCCGCAAGTACGTGCGCATCTCCTTGGGGGGTGTGCGGGACGAATCCGACATCCGGGGGCACCGGCGTACCTACATCGGGGCCATGCCCGGCCGCATCATCCAGGGCCTGCGCCAGGCGGGCACCAAGAACCCCGTCTTCCTCCTGGACGAGGTGGACAAGCTGGGCATCTCCTACCAGGGGGACCCTGCGGCGGCCCTCTTGGAGGTGCTGGACCCTGCCCAGAACAAGGAGTTTGTGGACCACTACCTGGGGGTGCCCTTTGACCTTTCCGAGGTGATGTTCATCTGCACCGCCAACTTCCCCCAGAACATCCCCGCCCCCCTCTGGGACCGGATGGAGGCCATCGAGTTCACCAGCTACATCGAGCAGGAAAAGCTGGAGATCGCCAAGCGCTACCTCCTGCCCCGGCAGATGCGGGAAACCGGCCTCCTCGAGGGCCAGGTGGTGATCACCGAGGCGGCCCTCATGCGCCTCATCACCCACTACACCCGCGAGGCCGGGGTGCGCCAGCTGGAGCGGGAGATCGGGTCCCTTTTGCGCAAGGCGGCCCGCCAGATCCTGGAAGAGGGCAAGAAGCGGGTGCGCATCACGGAGAAGGATCTGGAACGGTACCTGGGTCCACCCCGCCACCTGCCGGAAACCGAGGCCCGCGAGCCCCAGGTGGGGGTGGCCACGGGCATGTACTACACCCCGGTGGGGGGCGACATCATGTTCGTGGAGGTGTCCGTGATGCCCGGCAAGGGCAACCTGATCCTCACCGGGCAACTGGGGGACGTGATGAAGGAGTCCGCCCGGGCGGCCCTCTCCTACGCCAAGCGGAACGCGGAGCGCTTCGGCATCCCCTTGAAGCGGTTTGAGGAGTCCGACATCCACATCCACGTGCCCGCGGGGGCCATTCCCAAGGAAGGGCCTTCGGCCGGGGTGGCCATCGTGAGCGCCTTGGTCAGCGCCCTCACGGAGGTGCCCGTCCGCCACGACATCGCCATGACCGGGGAGATCACCCTCACGGGCAGGGTGCTCCCCATCGGCGGGGTAAAGGAGAAGGTGCTGGGGGCCAGGCGGGCGGGGATCCGGGAGGTGCTCCTTCCCAAGCAGAACGAAGCCGACCTCAGCGACATCCCCAAGCCCTTGCGCCAGAACATGACCTTCCACTTCGTGGAACACCTGGACACGGTCCTGGACCTGGCCCTGGTGGGTGGGCTCAAGGCCTTGGAGCAAAGGGCTAAGGAGGCCAAGGCCAGGGGAACCAAGGCGCGGGGCAAAAGGGAAGTGGTGGCCCATGCCTAGGGGTGGCCTCTAGGGGCCAGGGGCATGCCCTTTCTCCCCGCCGGGCAGGCCACCCGGCGGGGTCCTGATTCAGGGGGACCCCTCCAGGGCCTTTTGGTACACCTCCAAGTAGGCCTGGGTGATCCTTTCGGGGTGAAAGCGGGCGATAGCGTATTCCCGGGCAGCCTTGCGCATGCTGGGGAGCCCGGGATGGGCAAGGAGGTCCAGCACCGCCTGGGCGAAGCCCTCCAGGTCCCCCAGCTCCACCAGCCGGCCCACCTCGGGCCGTACCAGCTCGGGAACCCCGCCCACGGCGGTGGCCACCACGGGCACCCCGCTGGCCAGGGCCTCGAGGGCCGCCTGGCCAAAGGATTCCTCCTCCGAGGCCAGCAGGAAGAGATCAGCAGCCCCCAGGACCTCCTCAGGGTGGGGCGTGGGGGGGTGGAAGGTGACCCAGCGCTCCACCCCGAGTTCCTCCGCAACCCGCTTGGCCTCCCCTTCCTCCGGTCCCTTCCCCAGGAGAAGGAGCCTGGCCTTTACCCTTCTTCGCACCTTGGCGAAGGCCCGCACGATATCCGGCACCCTTTTGATGGGGCGGAAGTTGGAGGCGTGCAGCAAAAGCCACTCCCCCTCCTCCGCATAGAGCTTCTTCCGCTCCGGTCTTGGGTAGAAGCGCTCCGGGTCCACGGCGTTATGGATGACCACGGGGCTAACCCCGAAGGCCTTCCGGGCTTCCTGGGCCAGGGCTTGGCTCACCGCGGTGGTGGCCTGGGCCCTTTGGAGGGCCTTCCGGGTGGGTCCGTGGAAGGCCGGGTCCATGCCCAGCACCGAGACATCGGTGCCGTGGAGGGTATGCACCAGGGGAAGTTCCTCGCCGAGCCCCAGATAGGCAGCGGCGGCGTGGGGAATGGCGTAGTGGGTGTGGACCAGCTCCAGGCCCAGCCGCTTGGCCTCCCGCTCCAGCACCCCGGCCAGGGACAGGGTGTAAAGGGGGCCGGGGAAGACGGGGTAAAAGGGCAGGTCCACGGGGACGTAGACCACAGGGCTTTCCTTGGGCAGGCGGAAGGGCCTTTCCGTGGCGAAAAGGTAGATCTGATGGCCCATCTGGGCCAGGCGGTGGGCCAGCTCCGTGGCCACAATCCCGCTACCCCCCAGACCGGGGTAGGCCACCAGGCCCAGCCTGAGCACCCTCACGCCGCAACCCGCAAGGGGGGAGGGGTGAGGGCCCACCCCCCTGGACCTATGCCCATGGGAGACGCACCTTTAGGATGTTCCCCGATCGGTTGCCAGAAGAAGGCCATGCCCCCAGTTTAGCGTAGGGGACAGGGGGTGCTCAGGGCCGCCAGCCCGAGGGGCTTGCGGGGTAGGGAGGGTTGGCCCCCCGGGGGACCTCGAGGCGGAATAGCCGCGTGAGGAGGACCACGCCCCCGGTGGCTTGGGCTTGGGAAAGGGCCTGGTACAGGAGTTGGGATAGCTCCAGGAGGAAGCGGTCCTGCCGTTCCTTGGGTATAGGAAGGGCACCGAAGGTGAAACAGGCGGGATTAACCGCCTGGCAATGGGGTTCCAATCGTAGCCTTCCCCCCAGGAAGTAGACCCGCCAGGCCCCCAGGTCCACCCGGTATCCCGCGCGCAGGTGGTCCTGGTACTGGCTGGAGAGCTTGCGCCAAAGCTCCTGGGCTTCCTTGCCGGAAGGGCCCAGGGTATACCGCCACTCCCGGGCCCCCGCCTGGGTTAGGGTTTGGCTTCGGGTAAGCCGCCAGTCTTGGGCCATGGCCCCGGCCAGGGCCAGAAGGGCCAGGATGGCTAACCACCTGGACGTCCACGTGCCCATGCCTTCAGACTGCCATGACCGGGGCAAGGGGCATGTGACAAACGGGCCTGAGCCTTATAGGTGAGGATGCCCATGGCCCCCTCAGAGGTTCCTTAGGATTTCTTCCCCCTCTTCCATGTAGCTGTCCCATGGTATCAACACGTACTCCCGGCCCGAACGGGCGACATGGTAGGGGAGATCCAGGCGGAGGGGTGTGCGCACCTGCTTCAGCTCCTGCACCAGGGCGGGAGGGGGTTTGGGGTAAAGGTGGGGGCGGAGCCTTTCCAGAAGAAGGCTCAGGCGGAAAGCCCAGAGGGCTTTCCCGTTCCCCTTCCGGTGAGGTGCTTCCTGGGGCTTAGGGGGCTTCATGGTTCAGTTCCTTTGCACCTTCTTGTTCAGGAAGTCCAAGAGGAGGTACCTGCCGAGGTTGCCGGGGTGGGTGAGGTAGGCCTTACCCCGGGTGATCTGGGAAAGCTTCTTCACGAAGGCCAGGAGTTCCGGTTCCCGGGCCAGCATGAAGGTGTGGATGGGGATGCCTTCCTTGCGGGCCAGGGTGGCTTCCTTTAGGGTTTCCGCCAGGATCAGGGGATCGAGGCCCCAGGCGTTCTTGTAGATTTCCCCGCTGGGAAGGGTGATGGCCGAGGGCTTGCCGTCGGTGATGAGGATGATCTGCCTCAGCTCCCCGCCCATCTTCCGCAAAAGGGTTCTGGCCAGCTCCAGCCCCGCCTTGGTGTTGGTGTGGTAGGGGCCCACCTGGGCCAGGGGAAGTCGGGAGAGGGGGATTTCCTCCGCGGTGTCGTGGAAGAGGACGAAGCGCACCCGGTCCCCGGGGTACTGGGTGCGGATCAGATGGGCCAAGGCCAAGGCCACCCTTTTGGCGGGGGTGAAGCGGTCCTCCCCGTAAAGGATCATGGAGTGGGAGCAGTCTAAGAGGACCACGGTGCTCATGCTGGCGGTGTACTCCGAGAGGTCGATGACCAGATCCTCGGGGGAGAGCTCCATAAGCCCCTTGGCCATGGCCTTTTTCAGGGTTTCCGGAACGTTGAGCTCCAAGGGGTCCCCCCACTCCCAGCCCTTGGTTTCCCCTGTCTTCTCCACCCCCGGGGCGTGGTGGGGGGTGGGGTGAAGCCCGGGCGCATTTCGGCCCAGGGCCCCCAGGAGCTCCCGGAGGCTTTTCAGGCCCAGGAAGTCCGAGGCCTTTTCCGTGAGCTCAAAGCGGGTCTCGCCCGCCTCCCCCTTGTACCCTCCTTGGGCGGGGTTAGTGGGATCTTCTCCAGGGAAGCGGAGATACCCGGCTTCCCTTAGCTTCTCCAGCATCCGGGTGAGGGCCTGATGGAGCCTTGTATCCTCCTTGCGCTCGGCGAAGCGGGCCTCCCTAAGCCAGTCCTCCGGCACCAGTTCGTTTTTGAGGAGGGCCTCGAGGAGGGCGTCGTAGAGATCCTCCAGCGTAGGCCGGCGTTCGGGGTCGGGGTCGTAGCGCTGGAAGGGATCGGAAAACCCGGAGTCCAGGAGGAAGTCCTCCAGGAGGCCCAGGATCTCCTCGGGGGAGAGGTCCTCGAGGCTTCCCTCGTAGCGGCTATAGCGGATGGCCTTCATCGTCCTCCCAAAAACCTTGCCCATGGGCCCCGGGGATAGGGGGCCAGGGTGGCCGCCACCTCCATGCCCCGGTCCAGGCTAGTTGCCATAGCTCCGCGTCCTCTCCGCCGCCTGGTAGCTCATCTCCCCCCGGGCGAGCTTTCTCCTGCCCACCAGCCCCTCCAGGATAAACTCCGCCGCGGAAAGGAGCCCCTCGGGCTCCTGGCTTTCCGCCAGGGCCCTTGCCGCCTCTAAGAGTCCCGGCACCTCCGCCATGGCGCTTAGGGCCTCCTCCACGCTTCCCTCCGGCAGGGTGAGGAGGTTTCCCTCTTCGAAATAGGCCACGATGGCCTCGGTCCTCAAGCGGTAGCGGGGGATAACCATGCCAAAGGCCCTTTGCACCAGGTCCCGGGCCACCTTTTCCGCTCCCTGAAGCTCCCCCTCGTACTCCAACTCCAGCTTCCCGGTGATGGCGGGAAGCCCCGCGTAGAGGTCCAGGGGACGGGCCACAGGCCGCGTGCCCTGAAGGAGAGCCCGCCTCTCGGCGCTGGCCGCCACCACCTCCAGAAGGCTTATGGAAAGGCGTTGGGAAACGCCGGCCGTCTGGTCCACCCGCCGGTCTTCCCGGGCGGCGAAGGCCACGGCCTCCACGGAAAGGCGGATCCACTCGGGGATGAGAACCCCTTCCGGCACGAAGGCTTCCTGGGCGCTGATCCGAAGGCCCTCCTCGAGGGTCTTGGGGTAGTGGGTGCGGATCTCGCTGCCGATGCGGTCTTTGAGGGGGGTCACGATCCGTCCCCTGGCCGTGTAGTCCTGGGGATTGGCGGTGAAGACCAGCCAGACGTCCAAGGGCAGGCGGATGGGGTAGCCGCGTATCTGCACGTCGCCTTCCTCCAGGATGTTGAACAGGGCCACCTGCACCTTGGGGGCGAGGTCGGCCAGCTCGTTCACGGCAAAGATGCCCCGGTTGGCCCGGGGAAGGAGGCCAAAGTGGATGCTTTCCAGGTCAGCCATACCCGTTCCCTTGCGGGCTGCCTTGATGGGGTCCATGTCCCCCAGGAGGTCGGCCACGGTGGTGTCGGGGGTGGCCAGTTTCTCCACATACCGCTCCTCCCGGGTTATCCAGACGATGGGAGCCTCGTCCCCGGCCTCCTCCAGAAGCCGCTTCCCTTCCGGTGAGATGGGCCTTAGGGGGTTGTCCCGAAGCTCGGTGGCCAGGGCGGGGATCTCCTCGTCCAGAAGGTTGATCAAGCTGCGAAGGATACGGCTTTTGGCCTGGCCCCGGGTGCCCAGGAGGATGAAGTTTTGCTTGGCCAGGATGGCCTGGACCAAGGCGGGGATGACGGTGTCCTCGTACCCGTGGATGCCTGGGAAAAGCCTTTCCCCTTTGCGGAGCTTTTCCTTGAGGTTTTCCCGGGCCTCGTCCTTGACGGTGCGCCCAAGCTTCTCCATGGGATAGGTGCGCCGGAGTTCGCCGAGAGTCTTGGCCTTCACCCCTCCAGTTTAGGCCCAGGGGAGGTTAGGGGTTTGTGGCGGAGGGCGGCACGGGGGTAGCATAGGGGCATGAATCGGGGGAGGGACTGGGGGTGCTGTGACGAGGATTTTCACCTTTGATCCCGAGGCCCGCCGTGCGGAGTTGGAACGGGCTACGGCCTGGTTGGCGGAGCGGCCGGAGGTTCTGGCGGTGGTCCTCTTTGGCTCCTTGGCCCGGGGGGAGGCCACGGCCATGAGCGACGCCGACCTCTTGGTCCTTTTGGAAGGCTCCCCCTTGCCCTTCCCCGAGCGCCTGGTCCTCTACCGGCCGCAGGGGATCCGGAGGGTGGAGGTCTTTCCCTACACCTGGGAGGAAGCGGTAAGGGGTCTTTGGGAGGGGCATGGCCTGGTCCATGCGGCCCTGCGGGAGGGTGTTCCCCTCTTTGAGCGGGAAGGGGCCTGGGCCCGCCTGAAGGGCCTGGCGTCCTCTTCCCCGTAATCCTCGCCTAACGCCCTTCTCATCCCCTGGCGGTAAGGTGCCTCTCGTGGAGATCCATGGCACCACCATCTTGGCCGTGCGCAAGGACGGGGTTACCGCCTTGGCCGGGGATGGCCAGGTTACCTTCGGGCAGACCGTCCTCAAGCGGGGGGCGGTGAAGGTGCGGCGCCTCGAGGTGGGGGAAGGCATCCTGGTGGGCTTTGCCGGCGGGGTGGCGGACGCCTTAAGCCTTCTGGAGCGCTTTGAGGAGAAGCTTAAGGAGGCCAAGGGCAACCTGCTCAAGGGGGCGGTGGAAACCGCCAAGCTTTGGCGCACCGACCGGGTGTTGCGCCACCTTCAGGCCATGATCATTGCCGCCGACCGGGAGGGGATGGTGCTCCTTTCCGGAAGCGGCGAGGTCATCACCCCCGAGGAACCCCTTTTGGCGGTGGGGTCTGGGGGCCCCTATGCCTTGGCGGCGGCCAAGGCCCTCTACCGGCACTCCGGCCTTTCCGCTCGGGAGATCGCTGAGGAGGCCCTTAAGATTGCGGCTGAGGTGGATCTTTACACCTCGGGCCAGGTGACGGTTCTCACCCTGGAGGAAGCATGAACCTCACGCCTGCGGAGATCGTTCGGGAGCTTTCCAAGCACATCGTGGGACAAGAGGCGGCCAAGCGGGCGGTGGCCGTGGCCTTGAGGAACCGGTACCGCCGGAAGAAACTTCCGCCCGAGGTGGCCCGGGAGGTGACCCCCAAGAACATCCTCATGATCGGGCCCACGGGGGTGGGTAAGACGGAGATCGCCCGCCGCCTGGCCCGCCTGGCGGGGGCTCCCTTTGTCAAGGTGGAGGCCACCAAGTTCACCGAGGTGGGTTACGTGGGCCGGGATGTGGACGCCATCGTGCGGGACCTGGCGGAGGCCAGCTACCAGCTGGTGATGGAGGAGATGAAAAAGAAGGTGGAGGAAAAAGCCCTGGCCCTGGCCGAGGAGGAGCTGGCCACCCTGCTCCGCGCCTCGGTGGCCGAGGTGCGCGCGGGGCGGCTGGATAGCCTCTCTGTGGAGGTGCAGGTGGAAGAGGAGGTGAGCCTGCCCTTCATGGGTGTCCTCGGGGGCGAGGGCTTTGGCGGCATGGGGGAGATGCTGAAAGGCCTTCTTCCCAAGCGGCCGGTGCGCAAGCGCATGACGGTAAAGGAAGCCCGGGAGGTGCTCAAGAACCAGCACGCCGAGCGCCTCATCGATAAGGAGGAGTTGAAGGAAGAGGCCAGGAGGCGGGCCCAGGAGGACGGAATCGTCTTCATTGACGAGATCGACAAGGTGGCCCGCCGGGAGGGCACGGTGGGGCCGGATGTGTCCGGGGAGGGGGTCCAGCGGGACCTCCTGCCCATCGTGGAGGGTACGGTGGTCTCCACCCGCATCGGTCCGGTGTCCACCGAGCATGTGCTCTTCATCGCCGCGGGGGCCTTCCATGTGGCCAAGCCCTCGGACCTGATCCCCGAGCTCCAGGGCCGGTTCCCCATCCGGGTGGAGCTTTCCCCCTTGGGCCCCGAGGAGTTTTACCGCATCCTGAAGGAGCCGGAAAACTCCTTGATCCGCCAGTACACGGAGCTTTTACGGGCAGACGGCACGGAGCTCCTCTTCCATGAGGATGCCCTAAGGGCCATCGCCGAGGCGGCCTACCGGGCTAATCAGGAGCTCGAGGACATCGGGGCCAGGAGGCTGGCCACGGTCTTGGAACGGGTGCTGGAGGAGGTCAGCTTCCAGACGGACCTGGGCCGGGTGGAGATCACCCGGGCCTATGTGGAGCAGAGGTTGGAAGCGGTTTTCGCTTCCCCGGACATGACGCGGTTTGTGCTGTAGGAGGGTAAAGATGCGCTGGATCCTTTTGGCTTTGGGTTTGCTGGCTGGACCTGCTCTAGCCCAGACCCCCCCACCCCCCTCCAACCAGGTGGAGAAGCAGGATGCCTTCCGGCTTGGGGTACAGCTTTACGCCCTGGGCCGGTACGAGGCGGCCCTGGAGCTCTTTGAGCGGGCCTTGAAGGAGAAACCCCAGGACCCGGACATCCTCTACTGGCTGGCCCGGGCCCAGCTCAAAGTGGGGCTCCTCAACCCCGCCTTGGAGAACGCCAAGGGTCTGGTGGCCAGGAACCCCCGGTACATCGGGGGGTACATGGTTCTTTCCGAGGCCTATGTGGCCCTCTTTCGGGCCTCGGAGGATCGGGAGAAGGGGAAGGGCTATCTGGATCAGGCTCTGACCGTACTCCGCGATGCCGAGCGGGTGAACCCCCGCTACGCTCCCCTCCATGCCCAAAGGGGTCTGGTCTACGCCTTCCTGGGCCAGGCGGACAAGGCGGAGGAGGCCTTTAAGAGGGCCCTGAGCCTGCAGGACTCCGCGGAGGTGAGGGGGGCTTTGGCCGAGCTCTATCTGGCGGCAGGCCGCCTGGATGAGGCCCTGGAGCAGTACGCCAAAGCGGTCCAGCTTTTACCCCAGGATGGAAACCTGAGGGTCCGCTATGCCTCGGCCCTCCTCCTGAAGGGTCGGGCGGAGGAGGCGGTGAGGGTTTTGGAGGAGGGCTACCGCCTCAAGCCCCTAGATGCCGAGGGTTGGTACACCTTGGGCCAGGCCTATTTCCTCCTGGGTCGTTCCAAGGAGGCAGGGGTAGCCCTGGAGAACGCGGTGGCCCTGGCCCCTTTGCGCTTCCCCGTGGCCTATTACTACCTGGGGCAGATCTACCTGGCCCTGGGGGATGCCCAGAAGGCCAAAAGCCGCCTCACGGTGGCGGTGCGCCTCGAGCCCAAGCGGGCCGAGTACCGATACCAGCTCTGCCTGGCCAACGAAAAGCTAGGGGACAAGGAGGGCGCCCGTTACCAGTGCCAGGAGGCTTTAAAGTTAAAGCCCGGCTACAAGGAGGCGGAGGAGGTGCTCAAGCGGCTTTAGGGGGTATAGCCGGCTAGAATAGAAAAGGAGGGCCCTTACCGGGTTTACGTGTGCCGCTCTTGTGGGGAGCGCTTTGTGGTTCAGGACCTAAGGCTCAAGGCGGAGCTAGACCTACCCGCCCTTAGGGCCAGGGCTGCTTGGTACGCCTTGGCGGAGGAAGAGGATGTGGAGGTTTGAGGGAGGCCGTTTCCTGGGGGAAACCTTCCCCCTGCCTGAGGAGGAGCGCTTCCTCCTTTTGGTAAACGGGAAGCCCTGGACTTCTTTCAGCTACACCCCCGGGGACGAGGCCTACCTGGCCCTCGGCCATCTCTTCTTGAGCGGGGTGCTTTCGGGCCTCGAGGGGGTGCGCTGGTTGGTGGGCGAGGGGGTGGTGGCCGTGGACCTGCCCGGGGATCCCGACAAGGGGGTGGGCGTACGGGATAGCGGTTGCGCTGCGGGGCTACGCTATGGTGAACCCCGCCTTTCCCCCCTGCCTAGGTTGCCCCTGGAGCCCAGACTTCCCCTGGAGCTCATGGCCCAACTGCGCCAGCATGCGGTGCGCTACGCCCGGACCCGGGGTATACACGGAGCGGCCCTCTTTGACCTTTCCGGACAGCTTCTCTACATCAATGAGGATATTGGTCGCCACAACGCCGTGGACCGCCTGGCGGGGTACATGCTCCTGGAGGGGGTACAGCCTCCCGTGCTCTTGGCGGTAACGGGGAGGGTAAGCCAGGAGATGGCGGGCAAAGCCATCGGTATGGGCGCGGTGCTCCTGGCGAGCCGCACGGGAGCCACCCTCCCTGCCGTGGAGCTAGCCCGCCGCTACGGCTTGGCCCTGGCGGCCTACGTGCGCCCAACAGGCTACCGCCTCTACGCCCCAGGCGGTATGCCGGTGCCCGAGGGGGTTCTCAGGCCTTAGGCTCTTCCTTCTTTTCCTCGCCCTCCTGGAGGCCCTTTTTGAACTCCTTGGCCGACTGGCCAATGCCCCGGGCCAGCTCGGGAAGCTTCTTGGCGCCGAAGAGGAGGAGGATGACGAGAAGGATGAGGAGGATTTCCACTGGACCTAAGCGCATGCGGCTATTGTAGCACGCCTTGACCCTCTTGAGGTCAAGTGTTATCGTGGCCTCTGGGGTGGCCGAAGGCCCCGGGGCGTAGCGCAGGCCGGTAGCGCACCTGCTTTGGGAGCAGGGGGTCGCCCGTTCAAATCGGGCCGCCCCGACCACGCGGGAGTAGCTCAGTTGGTAGAGCATCGGCCTTCCAAGCCGAGGGTCGCGGGTTCGAGTCCCGTCTCCCGCTCCAGATGGCCGGGGTGAGGTTTCACCCCGGCTTCGCCTATGGGCCCGTAGCTCAGGGGACAGAGCAGCCGCCTTCTAAGCGGTAGGTCGGGGGTTCGAATCCCTCCGGGCCCGCCAAGCCCAGGACGCAAAGGTTTACCCCCGGTGGCATGGCCGGGGGATGCCTTTTGCGGCTTATCTACCGCCTAAGGGGACGAGAAGGGGCCTCGAGCATGGTATTCTCAAGGCCGGCCCTCGGGGCCCTGTCCATGCTGAAACTGGAGAACATCACCAAGCGCTTTGGTTCCGTGGTGGCCAACCGCCGGGTCACCCTCGAGGTGGCCCGGGGGGAGGTCCTGGCCCTTCTGGGGGAAAACGGGGCGGGGAAGACCACTTTGGTGAGCATCCTTTACGGCCTCTATGCCCCGGACGAGGGGCGGATCCTCCTGGAGGGCCAGGAGGTACGCATCCCATCCCCCAAGGCCGCCCAGCGCCTGGGCATTGCCTTGGTGCCCCAGCATCCTGAGCTCATCGAGGCCCACACCGTGGCCGAGAACCTGGCTTTAGGCCTGGATCTGCCTCTGGTTTTCTCCCGCCGGGCTCTCGTGCGGCGGCTTGCGGCCCTTTTGGAGGGGCATCCATTGGGCGTGGACCTCGAGGCGCCTGCGGCCCGTCTTTCCGCTGGGGAAAAGCAAAGGGTGGAGCTCCTCCGCGCCCTTCTCAACCGCCCCAAGGTGCTGGTTTTGGACGAGCCCACCAGCGTTCTTACCCCCAAGGAGGTGGACGGGCTTTTTCAGGAGATCCTGCGCCTCAAGGCCCTGGGCCTTGCGGTGATCTTCATCAGCCACAAGTTGGAGGAGGTTTTGGCCATTGCTGACCGGATCGCGGTGCTTAGGGCTGGGGAGAAGGTGGGGGAGGTTTGGCGGAAGGAGGCCAGCAAGGACCTCCTGGTGCGCCTTATGGTGGGCCGAAGCCTGGCCCCGCCCCCCAAGATGC
The DNA here is from genome assembly GCF_022760955.1 of Thermus neutrinimicus. Classification (NCBI taxonomy): domain Bacteria; kingdom Thermotogati; phylum Deinococcota; class Deinococci; order Thermales; family Thermaceae; genus Thermus; species Thermus neutrinimicus. The sequence continues at coordinate 84,364 of NZ_JAKTNU010000005.1, read as the reverse complement.
CCCCGCCCCGGGAGGAGGTGATCCTCGAGGTGGAGGACCTTCTGGTGCCCCGGCATGGTTTTCCTGTTCAGGGGGTTTCCTTTGCCCTGCGGGCGGGAGAGGTGCTGGGGATTGCGGGGGTGGCGGGAAGCGGGCAGGCGGAGCTGGTGCAAGCCCTGGCGGGGCTCAGGCCCCACCAGGGCCGGGTGCGCTTCCTCGGCAGGCCCTGGCCCCGGGATCCCAACCATCTCTTCCGACAGGGGGTGGCCCATGTTCCCGAGGAGCGGAGCATGGGGGTGGTGGGCGGCATGAGCGTGGCGGAAAACCTAGCCCTTAGGACCTACCCCCGGTTTGTTCGCAGGGGCCTCCTGGATTACCGGGCCATGGAGAAGGAGGCGGAGGGCTTGATCCAGCGCTACGGCATCCGCACCCCCTCCCCCCGCACCCCCGTGCGGTTCCTCTCGGGGGGAAACGTGCAGAAGGTGATCCTGGCCCGGGAGCTTCAGGGGGGGCCTCGCCTCCTTTTGGCCATGCACCCCACCTACGGGCTGGATGTGGGGGCCACGGAGGAGGTCCACGGGCGTATTCTAGAGCTGGTACAAGCGGGTGGGGCTGTGGTTTTGGTCAGTGAGGACCTGGACGAGATCCTGGCCCTCTCCCATAAGGTGGCGGCCCTGTACCGCGGGCGCTTCGTGGGGCCCATTTCCCGGGGGGAGGCGGACCGGGAACGCCTGGGGAGGATGATGACGGAGGGGCGAATATGAGGTGGGAGTTGGATCCAAACCCCTCCCCCCCGAAGGTCCTTCTCACCTATGCCGTTTTTCTTTTGCTATCCCTCCTGGGCCTGGGTGTGCTCTTCCTCCTTTACGGGGTAGTGCCCCTTAAGGCGTATGGCCTCCTTCTCTCGCCCCTCATGGATACCTTGGGCTTAGCGGAGGTGGTGCGGCGCACCATCCCCCTTCTCCTTATCGGCTCGGGCCTGGCCTTGGCCTTCCGGGTGGGGTTTTTCAACATTGGGGCGGAGGGGCAGCTCCTTATGGGAGCGGTAGGGGGAGCCTACGTGGCCCTTTTTCTACCCCCTGGGCCCTGGACCCTGGCCCTTATGTTCCTTCTGGGGGGTGGTTTGGGGGCGGTTTGGAGCGGGCTTGCCGCCTGGCTTCGGGTGCGCTTTGGGGCCAACGAGATCCTGACCACCCTCATGCAGAACTACCTGGTTTACTACCTGGTGGTCTACCTGGTGGCGGGACCCTGGAAGGGGCAGACGGTCTTCGGCTTCCTCTACACGGACCCGTTTCCCCCGGAGGCAAAGCTTCCCCGCCTGGGGGATACCCTGGTGCACTGGCCCACCCTGGTCCTTGGCATTGCGGCGGCCTTGGGGCTTCAGCTCCTTCTCTTCCGCACCCCCTTGGGCTTTGAGTGGCGAATCCTGGGGGAAAACCCCGAGGCTGCCCGGTACCTGGGCCTTAAGGGGGGCAGGCTGATCCCCTTGGCCGCGCTTCTTTCCGGGTTTCTTGCGGGCCTTGCGGGGGTGGGGGAGGTGGCGGGCATTCACCTGAGGCTCTTGGAGCCTGCCCAGATTTCCCTGGGGTACGGCTTCACCGCCATCCTGGTGGCCTGGTTGGCCCGGGGAAGGCCCCTTTGGGTGCTCTTTACCGCTCCCCTTCTCGGCCTCATCCTGGCCGGTGGGGATGCCCTGAAGCTTTCCCTTTCCATGCCCTTCCGGGTGGTGGATGTGGTGGCGGGGCTTTTGCTCCTTAGCCTCATCGGGGCTGAGGCCTTGAGCCAACGTCGCTTGATCTGGAGGCGCTGATGGAAGAGGCTCTGGTGCGCGCGGTGCTGTTTGGGACGCCCATACTCCTTGCCTCCTTGGGGGCTCTCCTTTCCGAGCGGGGTGGGGTGGTGAACCTGGGGGTGGAGGGCATGATGGCGCTCTCCGCCCTGGGAGCCTTTGCCGTGGCCCTCGAGGTCGGGCCGGTTAGGGGGATTCTTGCCGGGGTAGGGGTAGGCTCCTTCATGGGCCTTTTCCTGGGCCTCTTTGCCGTGGTCCTCCGGGCCAACCAGTTCGTGGCGGGGCTCGCCCTGGCCGCCTTGGGCCTTGGGGCCTCGGGGCTTTTGGGGAAGCGGTATGAGGGGGTGCCCCTACCCCAGCCCCTGCCGGAGGGGGGTCTGGCCCTGGTGGCCTTGGCCTTGGCTTTGGGCCTCCACCTCCTTCTTTCCCGCACCCGCTTTGGCCTTTACCTGAGGAGCGTGGGGGAAAACCCCAAGGCGGCGGATCTCTTCGGGGTGAGCGTGGAGGGGGTGCGGTACCTGGCCTTGGCCCTGGGGGGTGGGATAATCGGCCTGGCTGGGGCCTACCTCTCCCTGGCCTACCGCCCTTCCTGGACAGACGGCATGACCTCAGGGCTGGGCTGGGTAGCCATCGCCTTGGTGATCCTGGCGGGCTGGCACCCCTTGAGGGCCGTGTTGGGGGCCTACTTTTTTGGCCTCCTATTCTTCCTGCAGTTCCGCCTGCAGGGCAGTGTACCTATACCGGCGGAGGCCTTTGCCGCCATGCCCTACCTTTTGGTTATCCTGGTCCTGGCCCTATCGGGCCGCGCCCGGGCCCCCAAGGCCCTGGGCCAGCCCTTTGACCGGGGGAGGTGAGCTATGAGGAGAATAGGGGTTTTGCTGGTGTTGGCGTTGGGGTTGGCGTGGGCCCAAGGGGATGGGCTCAAGGCCTGCTTCATCTACGTGGGGCCCATCGGGGATGCGGGATGGACCTTCGCCCACGATCAAGGGCGGAAGAAGGCGGAGGCCGCCCTTCCTTGGCTGGAGACCCGGTATGTGGAGAGCGTGCCCGAGGCCCAGGCCCTTCCCGTTATCGACCGGTTTGTGAAGGAAGGGTGCCAGGTGATCTTCGCCACCAGCTTCGGGTATATGGAGGCGGTCCTCGAGGGGGCGAGGAAGTACCCGAACGTCATCTTCGCCCACGCCACCGGGATCAAGCGGGCTCCCAACGTGGCCACCTACATGGCCGACTTCTACCAGGTTTACTACCTGAACGGCCTGGCCGCCGGGGCCCTTTCCAAGACGGGTAAGGTGGGGTATGTGGCCGCCTTCCCCATCCCCGAGGTGAAGCGGCACATCAACGCCTTCACCCTGGGGGTTCGGGCGGTGAACCCCAAGGCCCAGGTCTTGGTGCGCTGGATTAACGCCTGGTACGATCCGGCCAAGGCCAGGGAGGCCACGGAGGCCCTTCTGGCCCAGGGGGCGGACGTCTTCGCCTTCACCGAGGACACCCCCACGGTGATCCAGACGGCGGCCAGAAAGGGGGCTTACTCCTTCGGCCACTACACCCCCATGCTGAAGTTTGCCCCGGACCACGTGGTCTCCGGCCAGATCGTCCACTGGGATGTGATCTACATCGACTTCCTCAAGAAGGTGAGGGAGGGTGTCTACACCGCCAAGAACCTGCAGAATGTGGATTACTTCTGGCTCCTGCAGCACAAGGCGGTGGAGATGGGCGCGGACTACGGGGTGCCCATAAACCCCAAGCACGTGCCCCTGTTAAAGAAGGCGGAGATGACCGTGGGCGGGAAGAAGGTGAGCGTCTACGACCGCATCATGGCCCTTCTGCAGGATATGCAGAGCCCCAAGCCCACCTTTGATCCCTTCACGGGGCCCATCCGGGACCGGAAGGGGGTATTGCGTATCCCGGCGGGCAAAAAGGCCACCCTCGAGGAGCTCCTCACCATGGAGTGGGCGGCGCCAGGAGTGGTGGGGGACTGGCCCGGAGAGCCCAAGTAGAACCTGCGGGGTTGGGGCCAGGGAGGTCCTCCCTGGCCCGTTTTTCACCGCTGCCTGGCTTCTGGGCGAATGGTTTTCAAGCCTCCCGCATCCCTCCCGCACGGCCCCCAGGAGGGGTTTCTGAGCCCCTTGCCCCTGGAGCCTTAGGGCCTTAGAGTGCCCGGAAGACCTCCTCCAGGATCTCCAGGCCCATGGCCGCCTCCGTCTCCGTGAGGATGAGGGGCGGGGCGATGCGGAGGGCCGAGGGCCCTGCGGGAAGGAGGAGAAGCCCTTTCCTGAAGGCCAGCTCCACCGCCTTGTCCCTGAGGTCGGGCCGCTCCTCCGTTGGGGTACCGAAGTCCAGGCCGATCATGAGCCCCCTCCCCCGCACGTCCCCAAGGAAGGGGAAGCGTTCCTGAAGGGCCTTAAGCTCCCTGAGGAGGTAGGCCCCCACCTGCCTGGCGTTTTCCATGAGGCCCGCCTCCAGGAGGTCCAAGGTGGCGTGGGCGGCGGCCGCGGCCACCGCCTGGCCGCCAAAGGTGGTGCCGTGGGACCCCGGGCGCCAGCTGGAAAGCTCCTCCCGGAAAAGAAGGGCGCTAATGGGGTAGCCCGAGGCCAGGCCCTTGGCCAGGACGTAGACGTCCGCCTTCACCCCCTCGTGCTCGAGGGCGAAGAAGAGCCCGGTGCGGCCGGCGCCCGACTGCACCTCATCCGCCACCAGGAGGATGCCGTAACGTTCCAGAAGAGCCTTGAGCTCGGGGATGAAGCCGGAAGGAGGCAACAGATACCCCCCTTCCCCCTGTATGGGCTCCAAGAAGAAGGCGGCCACCTCCTCCGGGGGCACCACGGTGCGGAAAAGGTGCTCCAGGTATTCCAGCACCGCTTTCCCCACCTCCTCCGGCCTGGCCTCGAGGGGAGGGCGGAAGGGGTTAGGGAAGGGCACGTGCACCACCCCGGGAAGAAGGGGGGAGAAGCCCTTGCGGTAAGCGCTTTTGCTGGCGGTGAGGGAGAGGGAGCCCAGGCTCCTGCCGTGGAAGGCCCCGGTAAAGGCCAGAAGGTAGGGCCTTCCCGTGTGGTGGCGTACCAGCTTGATGGCGGCTTCTATCCCCTCGGTGCCCGAGTTGCCGAAGAAGACCCGGTAGCCTCCGCCGAGCCTACCCACCAGCCTTTCCGCCAGGGAAAGGGTGGGCTCGTGGGTGAAGTCGGAAAAGCACACGTGGGCGAAGCGCTCCGCCTGGGCCCGCACGGCTTCCAGCACCTTAGGGTGGGCGTAGCCCGTGGTGTTGACCGCTATCCCCGCCATGAAGTCCAGGAAGAGGTTCCCGTCCACGTCCTCCAGGAACACCCCCTGCCCCCGGGCGGGGACAAAGGGGTAGGGGCGGATGTAGGAGGAGGAGAGGACGGCCTGACCCCTTTCCAAGAGGGCCTTGGCCTTGGGACCGGGAAGCGGAGTATGGATGCTGGGCTTCATACGGGGCCAGTCTACCAGGGTCCTGGCCCCTTTCCCAGGCGCATTTTATGCATCAGAGGACGGCTTTTTACAGGAGGCCTTCGGCTTCCAGGTGGGGGCGGGCGTAAAAGAGGGTGAGGGCGGTGGAGGCGTCCTGGATCTCCCCGGCCTCCAGGAGGCGGTAGACCTGGGGAAGGGGAAGTTCCACGGGTTCCAGAAGCTCCCCCTCCTCCAGGGCTGGCCTGGCCACCACCTCCGCCTGAAGGGCCAGGAAGGGGTGGAAGACCACCGCGGTGAAGGAGGGTTGGGGGTGGAAGGGGGGAAGGGGGAAAAACCGCTTGGCCTCGGCCCCCACCTCCTCCAAAAGTTCCCTCTGGGCGGCTTCCAAGGGGGTTTCCCCAGGGTCCACCTTGCCCGCGGGGATCTCCAGGAGAAACTTGCCCGTGGGGTGGCGGTACTGGCGTATGAGGAGGGCGGTGGCCTTTTCGGTCACGGGCAGGACGAAACTCGCGGCCACCGGCCCCGGGCGGTAGATGTAGGTGAGCTCCTTGCCGGTGTGGGTGCGCAACCTTTCCCGCACCAGCCTCACGGGCTCGGAGAGGATCTCTTCCAGCTCCAGGCGCTTCCAGGGACTCATCTCGCCATGCGCTCTATGACCCGGCGCACCTTCTCCCCGGGGGCCCTGGGTCCCAGGGCCTTGGTCACCACCCCAATGGCGGCCAGAGGGGTCTTAAACTGGGATAGGTCTACGTTTTCCCGGATCCAGGCCTCGATCTCCTCCTCGCTCATCTCCTTGGGCAGGAAGCGGTCCAGGAACTCCACCTCGAAGGTGTTGCCCTGCTCCAGGGCGATCTCGCGCAGGGCCTTGAGCACCTTAACCGCCTCGGCGTCGGGCAGGGCCTTGCCATCCCCTTTGCGGTCCAGCTCCGCCTTCACCACCCGGGCGAAGTCCAGGGTCTTTTGATCCCGGGCCTTCATGGCCTCCTTGATGGTTTCCTTGATGGCCTCGTAGATGCTCATCCTCCACTTAGTGTAGCCGGTAAAATGCCCCTCATGTGGGCGCTCCTTTCCCTTTCCGACAAGAGGGGGCTTGTGCTCTTCGCCCAAGGGCTTTTAGGGCTGGGTTACAGGCTCTTGGCCACCGGGGGGACCCATAGGGCCTTGGTGGAGGCGGGGCTTCCCGTCACCTACATCTCCGACTTCACCGGCTTTCCCGAGGTCCTCGAGGGCCGGGTCAAGACCCTGCACCCCAAGGTGCACGCGGGGCTTCTCGCCCGGCCCGACCAAGAGGAGGAGCTAAAGGCCCTGGGCTTTGAGCGGATCGGGGTCCTGGCGGTGAACCTCTACCCCTTCCGGGAAACGGTGGCCAAGGGGGCGGGTTTTGCCGAGTCCCTGGAGCAGATCGACATCGGGGGCCCGGCCATGCTGCGGGCAGCGGCCAAGAACCACATGGCGGTCCTGCCCGTGTGCGACCCCGAGGACTACCCCCGGGTGCTCCAGGCCCTCGAGGAGGGCCCGTCCCTGGAATTTCGGAGGGAGCTTGCCCGCAAGGCCTTCGCCCACACCGCAGGCTACGACGCTGCCATCGCGGAGTGGCTGGCTGGGGAGAAGTTTCCCCCCGAGAAGTTTCTGGTCCTGAGGCGGGAAAGCCCCTTGCGCTACGGGGAGAACCCACACCAGGAAGCGGCCCTCTACCGGGTTTATGGGGAGAAGGGGCCTCTTTTGGAGGCCCGGGTCCTCCAGGGCAAGGCCATGAGCTTCAACAACTACCTGGACGCCGAGGCCGCCTGGAACCTGGTCTCGGAGTTTGAGGGGCCTGCCTGCGTGGCCATCAAGCACCAGAACCCCTGCGGGGTGGCCTTGGGGGAAGGTCCCCTGGAGGCGTACCGCAAGGCCTATGAGGCAGACCCGGTTTCCATCTTTGGGGGCATCGTGGCCTTCAACCGGGAGGTGGACGGGCCCACGGCGGTGGCCATGGGGGAGGTGTTTTTGGAGGTGGTCCTGGCCCCGGGTTTCACCCCAGAGGCCCTGGATGCCTTTTCCCGCAAGAAGAACCTCCGCCTCCTTCAGGTGCCCTTCCCCGCCCAGGGGGCTTACCTGGACTTGAGGCGCCTAAGGGGCGGGGTGCTCCTTCAGGACGCCGATACCCGGGATCCCATGGAGCCCAAGGTGGTCACGCAGAAGGCCCCCACCGAGGAGGAATGGCAGGACCTCCTCTTCGCCTGGAAGGTGGTGAAGCACGTGCGCTCCAATGCCATCGTGGTGGCCAAGGGGGGCCAGACCCTGGGCATCGGGGTGGGGCAGACCAACCGCTATGCCGCCGCCAAGCATGCCCTGAAGACCGCCAAGGAGAAGGCCAGGGGAGCGGTCCTGGCCTCGGACGCCTTCTTCCCCTTTGACGACGTGGTGCGTCTGGCGGGGGAGTTTGGCATCCGCGCCATCATCCAGCCTGGCGGAAGCGTGCGGGACGAGGACTCCATCCGGGCGGCGGACGAGCTGGGCATGGCCATGGTCTTCACTGGGGTGCGGCACTTCCGGCATTGAATCCCTCCCCTTAGGGCGCCTCGAGGCCAAGCCCACTGGCCGTGTGGCATGGTTGTTGATCCAGTTGGGGGGCTCCCCCGGGACCTGGGCCCGCGGGCTTGCGGACACCTGGTCTTAGGGAAGCCGAAAGGGAGCCCCATGGGGCTCCCAAAGGTGCAGCCAGGGGTTTAGTAGGCCTTTTTGCCTTGGGCTTCCCGCAAGCGCCGGTGGGCCTCCTTAAAGCCCACCAGCTTGCGGCGTTCCTCGTCGTAGAGGTGCATGTCGGCGAAGGCGATCTTGAAGGCATCCTTGAGGGTAACCGTGGGGGCCACCTTTACCAGGTCCACCTCCTCCTGCACCTTGGGCAGGAGGTAGTTGGGGATCTTAGGGGCCAGGTGGTGGATGTGGTGGAAGCCTATGTTCCCGGTGAGCCACTGGAGCACCCTGGGAAGCTTCAAATAGGTGCTTCCCTCCATGGCCGCCTTCAGGTATTCCCAGCGGGGGTCGTGCTCCCAGTAGGCGTCCTCAAACTGGTGCTGCACGTAGAAGAGGAAAATGCCCACCATTCCGGCCATGTACTGGATGGGCAAGTATACGAGGAGAAGCGTCTTGACCCCGAAAAAGACCACGATCCCCGCCAGCAAGAGGGCCAGGAAGAGGTTGGTTAAGGCCACGGAGTTCCGCACCGAGGGCTTGTCCGAGCCGTAGCCTAAAGGAAGCCGGTAGGAGAGCATGAAGACGTAGATGGGGCCCAGGAAGAACATCACCAAGGGATTCCGGTAAAGCCGGTACTTGAGCCTCTCCCAGGGGCTGGCCTTCAGGTACTCCTCGAGGGTCATGGTGTAGATGTCCCCCACCCCTCGTTTGTCCAGGTTGCCGCTGGTGGCGTGGTGCCGCGCGTGGGAAAGCTGCCAGTGGTGATAGGGGACCAGGGTCAGAACCCCGGTGAAGAAGCCCAGAAGGTCGTTGGCCCACTTCTTGGGGAAGAAGGAGCCGTGGCCGGCATCGTGCTGCAGGATGAAAAGCCGTACCAGAAAAAGGGCGGCCGCGAAGTCCAGGAGGAGGGTAAGGGCCAGGGAAACGGAGAGGGCCTTGTGGGCCAGGTAGAAGAGGAGGAGAAAGGGAAGGAGGGTATTGGCCACCTGGCGGAGGCTCCGTAGGGTGTGGGGCTTGGCGTAGGGTTTGATGAGGGGGATCCAGTCTTTGGGCTCTACCTTCTGCATACCTTAACTCCCTTCCAGGAGCGCCTCAGGTTAGCCCCTAAGGGGGTGAGGATGGTGAGAATATCCAGGCCCAAGTGGGCCGAGGAGTCGGGGTACCCTTGGCGGCCCTTGGGGTGGGGAGGGTGAGGGGTTGCCCCGGCTGGGCTTCCCCTATGCCCAGGGGGCACTTTTTGGAGCTCCAATGCCCCTCAACGGGTCCTGAGCCTTTCGGGCCTTGCCTCCGAGTCCAGGATGAGGGTGACCGGCCCATCGTTCACCAGGTGCACGTGCATGTGGGCCCCGTAGATCCCGGTTTCCACGTGCACCCCCTGCTGCAGGAAGGCTTCTATGGCCGCCTCATAAAGCCTTTTCCCCACCTCGGGGGGTGCGGCCTTGACGAAGGAGGGGCGGTTGCCCTTGCGGGTGTCCGCATAAAGGGTGAACTGGCTCACGAGGAGCACCTCCCCTCCCACCTCCTTCAGGGAAAGGTTCATCTTGCCGTTCTCGTCCCCGAAGATGCGCAGGGCCACGATCTTCCGCGCCAGGTAGAGGGCATCCTCCACCGTGTCCCCTTGCCCCACCCCCAGGAGGACCAGAAGCCCCAGGCCAATCCTCCCCACCTCCTCGCCATTCGCCTCCACGAAGGCCTCGGAAACCCGTTGCACCACCGCCCGCATGCCTCACCCCCTGGGCCCGGCGAAGAGGGCCACGGTGCCCGGGCCCGCGTGGACGCTCACCGCAGCCCCTGCCCGCAAGGGGCCCAAGACCTCCACCCCTTCCGCCCTCAGGGCCTCGCCCAGGGTCCTGGCGCCCTCGAGGTTGCCCGCATGGGCTAGGTAGACGGGTCCCCCGGCCGGGGAGTCGCGGCGGAAGAGCTGGGCCAGCCGGCGCAGGCCCTCCTGGAAGCCCCGCACCCGGAGGCCAGCCAGGACCCGGCCCCCCTTGACCTCCAGCACCGGAAGGATGCTGAGAAGCCCGCCCATGAACCTCTGCAAGCCGGATATGCGCCCGGAGCGGTGCAGATAGGTGAGGGTTTGGGGAAGGATATAGCCCCGCACCCGCTCCCGATAGGGAGCCACGGCCTCCTCCAGCTGGTCCCAGGCCACCCCCCTTCTAAGGAGCCGCCGGGCCTCCTCCAGCACCAGGAGAAGGCCTCCGTTAAGGGACCAGGAATCCAGCACCTTGACCCTTCCCCCAAACTCCTGGGCTATGGCCATGGCGTTGGCCACGGTTCCCGAGAGGAGGCCGGACAAGTGGACGGAAAGCACCCGCTCGTGGGTTTTTAGGAGGGTTTCGTAGGCGGTGCGCAGGTCTTCCGGGGCCACCTGACTGGTGGAAAGCCGCTCCCCTTGGCGCAGAAGGTCCAGGACTTCCTCGTCGGTGATCTCCAGCTGGTCGCGGAGGGCTCTATTTCCCCAGATCACCTGCTGGGGCACCACGTGAATGCCCTGCTCTAAGGCCTCTTCCGGGTTTAGGCCCAGGGTGGAGTCGGCCACGAAGGCCACCTTAGAGGCTATAGGCATAAAACCCGTAGGTGCCGGGGCCGGTGTGGCTGGCGATTACCGCCCCCAGCTCGCTCACCAGGGCTTCCTCCACGGGGAAGCCCGAGGCCAAGACCATCTCCTTTAGGTCCCTCACGGCGCCTTCCTCGGCGCTGTAGAGGAAGAAGGCCCGGATGCGTCCCCGGCCCTTGGCCCAGGCCTGGAAGTCCTTAAGGATCTCTTCCCGGGCCTTCTTTTCCCCCCGGGCCCGGCCCGCCGCCTCCACCCGCCCCTCCTTCAGGGTCAGGATGGGCTTGATGCCCAGGAGGGTGCCCAAGAGGGCCTGGGCCCCGCCGATCCGCCCACCTCGCTTTAAAAATTCCAAGGTGGCCACGCTGAAGCGCACGAAGTGGTCCTGGCGGATGCGCTCAAGCTCGCGGATGACCTCCGGCAGGGCCTGGCCTGCCTGCAGGAGCTCGTGGGCCCGCAGGACCATCATGCCTATCCCCAAGGAAGCCGCCTGGCTGTCAAAGACGGTGATGCGCTCGGGAAAGTGTTGCGCTGCGAGAAGGGCGGACTGCACCGTTCCCGAGAGCTTGGCCGAGATGTGAACGGAAAGCACGTGGTCGGCCTCCCGCAAGGCCTCCTGGTAGGCCCGCTGAAAATCCTCTGGGGATGGCTGGCTGGTGGTGGGAAAGGCCTCCCCCTCCCGCACCTTCTTGAAGATCTCCTCGGGGGTGATCTCCTCCCAGTCCCTATAGATGCGTCCTCCCAGGTTCACGTAAAGGGGTACTACCCTTACCCCCAGGCGTTCCCTTAGGGGCTGGGGTAGGTCGGAGGTGGAGTCGGTGATCAGGGCAACCTTCATATCTCCTCCTCGTGCTCCCGGACAAGATACCACAGGTCTAGGGTGGGGTGTGGTGGCCTTATTGCTCTAAGAGGGGCTTTCTGCTAGGGTCAAGGGTATATGTGGCGGGTCTTGGTCTCCGACGAGATGCGGCTTGGGGATGTGAGGTACCCCGGGGTGCTTTTGGACTACCGGCCGGGGATCGGGCGGGAGGAACTCTTGGAGATCATCCCCGCCTACGATGCCCTCATTACCCGGAGCCGAACCCATGTGGATGCGGAGTTGCTGAAGCGGGGCAAGCGGCTCAAGGTGGTGGGACGGGGCGGGGTAGGCGTGGACAACGTGGACCTCGAGGCGGCAAGCCGCCTGGGCATCCTGGTGGTGAACGTTCCCGAGGCCAACACCCGCTCGGCGGCGGAGCTGGCCTTTGGCCTTCTTTTGGCGGCAGCCCGGGGCATTGCCCTTTCCGACCGCAAGATCCGGGCCGGGGAGTGGGACCGCAAGTTCTTGGGTCTGGAGCTTAAGGGGAAAACCCTGGGCATTATCGGCCTGGGAAGGATCGGAAGCCAGGTGGCCCGCTTCGCCAAGGGGTTTGAGATGCGGGTCTTGGCCTACGACCCCTACATCCCCCGCACCCGGGCGGAGAGCCTGGGGGTGGAGCTCCTGGAGGACCTTTCCGACCTCCTCCGCCAGAGCCATTTCCTCACGGTTCATGCCCCCCTCACCGAGGAAACCCGGGGGATGATCGGGCGTAGGGAGCTCTACCTCCTCCCCCGGGGAGCGGTGGTGGTGAACGCGGCCAGAGGGGGCATCGTGGACGAGAAGGCCCTTTTGGAGGTTTTGGAGGAGGGCCACCTCTTCGCCGCAGGCCTGGATGTGTTTGCCCAGGAGCCTCCCCCCAAGGACCACCCGCTTCTCAAGCATCCGAAGGTGGTCCTCACCGCCCACCTGGGGGCTAACACCTTTGAGGCCCAGGACCGGGTGGGGGAGGCGGTTTTGGAGCGGGTGGTGCGTACCCTGGAGGGGGATCTCTCCTATGCCCTGAACACCGGGTTTGACCCCGAGGCCCTCGAGGCCCTAAGGGGCTTCCTACCCCTGGGGGAGGCTTTGGGAAAGCTTCTTGCCCAGATCGCCCGGGGCCGGCCCGAGGTGTTGGAGGTAGGCTTCTTGGGCCGGTTTGACAAGGACCCTGAGCCCGTGGCCAGCGCCGTGGCCAAGGGTTTCCTCTCCCGGGTGCTGGGGGAGGAGATGGTGAACCTGGTTTCCGCCAGGCCCCTTCTTAAGGAGCGGGGCGTCCGGCTCGTGACCCGCAGGCAGGAGGAGGCGGGGGAGTACACCAGGCTTCTGGAGGTACGCCTTGCCACCGACCAGGAGGAGCGCCGGGCCCGGGGGGTGGTGATGGCGGGTAAACCGCGCCTGGTGGGCATAGACGACTATGCCCTCGAGGTGGTGCCGGAGGGGTACATGCTGGTCTGCGTCAACTACGACCGCCCCGGGGTGGTGGGCCAGGTGGGAACCCTCTTGGGCGAGGCGGGGGTGAACATCGCCGGAATGCAGCTGGGCCGGGATGTGCCGGGGGGAAGGGCCCTCTTTGTCCTCACCGTGGACCAGAAGCCTGCCCCGGAGGTCCTGGAGGCCCTTCGGGCCTTGCCGGTTTTGGAGAGGGTGGACCTGGCGGAGTTTTAGAGCCCAAGTGGGGTCGTTAGAGGAGAGGGTATTCTCATGCGCTTTATATCGTGAAAAACCGCACACATAACCCCTGCGTTTATGCTCACTTAGAGCCGAAAGTTCAGACTTGACAGAACATACCGATCCATGTATCTTGGTGTGCGTGGATCCTACTTTGAAGCACTGGGTGGAGGAAACCGGCCTTCTCTTTGAATCCGCAGGCCTGCCTCGAATGGCTGGGCGGGTTTTGGCTTACCTCCTGGTGTCCGACCCCCCGGAGGCTAGCGCCAAGGAGATCAGCGAGTTCCTTTCTGCTAGCAAGGGAGCCCTGAGCCCTGCTCTGAACCTTCTTGTTCGGCTGCAGTTGGTGGAGCGCCTGCGTCGCCCCGGGGAGCGCGCCGATCGGTATGCCGTGCGTCCAGGGGCCTGGAAACGGCTTCTCATGGAAAAGGCCCGAGCGCTTTCCCTTTACCGGGAGCGGGCGGAAAAGGGGTTGGCCCTGGTGGGGGAGGGTAAGGGGGATCGGCTTAGGGAGATGCGAGACCTGTACGCCTTCTTTGAGCGGGAGCTTCCCAAGCTTCTGGCAAGATTTGTGGAGGAGGGATGAGCCTTCTGAGGTTGGCCTGGCGCAATGTGCTAAGGCAGAGGCGGCGCACAGCCCTATTGTCCTTAGTGGTGGTCTACGTGTCCGTGGCAGTTCTATTCCTGTTCGGCTTCCTGGATGGCTACGGGGAGAGCTTAGTAGAAGCCTACGGCCAGTATGTGGAGGCTCCCGTAGTGGTAGCCCAGGCCCTATGGTGGGAGGACCGCGATCCGGAGCATGGTCTAAGGGTCATGCCCAGCCTCACTTACCCCCTCATCCAGGCTATGAGTCCTCGGCTTTCCCTGTATGCCCTTTTGCGCTCCCCCTACCACGTGCAGGGCGGGGTGGTCCTCGGAGTGAAACCGGAAGAGGAGAAGGCGCTTTCCCGCGTGCCTTCCAAGGTGAAGGAGGGCCGCTGGCTTAGCGGTCCGGGAGAGGTGGTTCTGGGATACCGTTTAGCCCAGAGGCTAGATGTTCGGCTTGGGGAAAGGCTGGTGGTGGAGACCGGCCAGGGAGCTTTGGGGCTCGAGGTGGTGGGCTTGGTGCAGGCGGGGGTTGGCAACGTGGATTTCGCTGGGGTTTACGTGCACTTGGAAGATGCCCGTAGGCTTTCGGGTAGGGAAATTTTGGCTACCCATTTGGCGTTGAAGGTGCCCAGGGGGCAGGAGGCTCGGGTGGCCCAGAAGCTTAACGAAAATCTTCCCCAGGGCTTTTTGGCCAAGGACGTATGGGAGCTTATGGGACCCATCCGGGCTGACTATGAGGGAAGCCGCCTGTTCTACCTGCCCCTCTTGGCGCTTTTTATGTTGCTGGCGGCGGTGGCGGTGGTGAGTACGGTCTACGTGAGTGTGCGGGAACGGCTAAGGGAGTTTGCGATAGTGGAAAGCCTGGGTTTAGCTCCAATCCACGTGGCGGCCCAGGTGGCTTTAGAGGCCGCTCTTGCCGCCGCCTTGGGCCTGATGGCTGGACTCCTTTTAGGCTATGCCCTCCTGTGGTACACCTCCACCCATGATGTGTTTGGGCCCCTGATGCGCCTTTCTGTGGAGCTCCTGCCGGAGGCGGGGCTTTCCGAGCATCTGTACACGGCCTTGAGGCCCATCTACGCCCTGTACGCCAGTCTGGTGGTGGTTCTTTCCGCCCTTCTAGCCCTCCTGTTTCCAGGGAGGTTGGTGCTTCGCCTCGATCCATCCCATTACCTGAGGGGGGAATGAGATGAAGGGGATGCTTGTTTTCCCGTGGGTTCTTTTGACCCTGGCCTTGGCCCAATCCCCTTTGGAAAAGCTTCAAGAAGCTTTGGACCGTCTAAGGGGTCCGGCCCACCAGGGGGTGTACGAGCTTCGAGTGGAACGGCCCGGCTTAGTGCGTACCTACCGGTTGAAGGTGTACACCGATGGCAAGAGGGTCCACGTTCGGGTGTTAGAGCCTAGAAGCGAGGCTGGCCAGGCTTTTCTCTCCCTAGGGGAGGACCTGTACCTTTACGATCCCAGGTTGGGCCGCACCTTGCGCCTTCCCCCTGCGGGCCGGGGGGAGCGGTTTCTGGGTTCGGACCTCACCTACCAGGACCTTATGGGCCGGGACCTAGAGGAGCTTTTCCAGGTGGGGGAGGTCCAGGGGGTGCTGGTGCTCACCCCAAAGCCAGGAGCCCCTACCCCTTACGGGAAGGTGGAGATGTACCTGAAGGACCGCTTGGTGGAGCGCATCCTTTACTACGACCAGCGAAACCTGGCGGTGCGGGAGCTTAAACTTTCCGCTTACCAGCGTTCGGACGGAGCTTTCCTCCCCAGGGAGATGGAGCTTCGGGATGTGGAAAAGCCAGGGTACCGCACCCTTTTGCGGATAGCCGAGGTTCAGGTGGGACCCGTGCCCGAGCGGTGCTTCAATCCCCTTTACCTGGAAAGGGGGTGCTAGGGTGGTTAGGCTGGCCTGGCGGAACCTCCTCAGAACCCCTGGGCGGAGCCTGGTGACGGGAGGCGTGGTGGCCTTGGTGGTCCTCTTATCTTTGGTCTTTCTCTCTGTGTACGCCGGAGCTTTTGACGCCTTTTATCGTCTTCTTCTGGAAAGGACAGGGCATCTGGTGGTCCGGGTGGAGGGATACCAGGAGGGCAGAGACTTTGAGAGCCTTGTCTTTCTTCCCCCTTCCTTACCCCTGGCCCCAGGGGCCGAGGTGGAGGGGGTGCTGGAGGGAAGGGGGTTAGCCATTGTTGGGGAGCGGAACCGAGCGGTGGTGATTACGGGCTTGGAGCCCCGAGGCCTGGCCCGGCAACAGAGCCTTTTGAAGAAAGGAAGACTTCCTCGAGGCTCGGGGGAAGCCCTTTTGGGCGAGGCTTTAGCCAAGGCCCTCAAGGTGGGCCTGGGGGAGGAGGTGGTGGTCTACGCTCCCGGCGGGCTTGGTTTGGGGGTATACCCCTTCCGGGTGGTAGGGCTTTTGGACCTTCCGGAAACCTCCCTCGAGGCCCAGACACTTTTGGTTTCCCTTGTAGATGCCCAGGTTCTTTTGGCCCCAGGCCGGGTGACCCGGATGGAAATCAGGCTTCCAGGGCTTGGGCTTTACGATTTTAAGGCTCTGGAGGAAGTTAAGAAGACCCTGGCTCCCCACTTGCAGGGGCTGAAGGTAGAAACGTGGCTTGAGGCCAATCCCATTTATGCCGCGCTTATTCCTCTTTACGACGCTATTATGGCTGTATACGTGGGCATCTTTTTTGTCCTCGGGGGGCTTATTCTCCTTAACGCCCTCTACCTTTCCCTGGTGGAGCGGGTGCGGGAGTTCGGTCTCTTGACGGGCTTAGGCCTTACCGGGTGGCGTGTTTTGGCCCTGGTTTTCTGGGAAAGCTTCCTTTTGGTTGGGGTGGCGGCCTTGGTGGGGACTGGGGCGGGGCTAATTGTGCATGCGGAGTTGGCCAACGGTTTTCGCCTGCCTATGCCCCAGTGGATGCTGGAGCAGTACCGGGAGTTTGGCCTGCCGGAGGTGCTCTATGGAAGGCTAGGGGTGAAGGAGGTGCTCCTCACCCTGGGTTACTCCATCGGGATTGCCCTGTTGGCGGCCCTGTGGCCGGGGTATGTGGCCTCGAGGTTGGAGCCCGTGGAGGCCATGCGCTATGTACCGTAGGAGGGGGGTATGCCCGTTTTAGAGGCAAAAAGGGTGTGGAAGGTATTCCGGGGCGACGGGGTGGAAACCGTGGCCCTTAGGGGAGTGGACTTGGTGGTGGAGGCAGGGGAGTTCACCGCCTTGGTGGGGCCCTCGGGTAGCGGCAAAAGCACCCTTCTTCACCTTCTGGCAGGGCTAGATTTGCCCACGGAGGGGGAGGTCTGGGTGGGAGGAAGGTTGCTTTCCGGCCTATCCCGAAGTGAAAGGGCCCGGGCGCGCTTGGAGAGAATCGGCCTGGTATTCCAGGCTTACAACCTTCTGCCGGTTCTCAACGCCCTGGAAAACGCCGCGTTGGTGCTGGAGCTGCGGGGGATCCCCCGGGCCGAGCGGGAGAGGAAGGCTTTGGCTGCCTTAGAGGCCCTGGGCCTCATGGACAAGGCCCGGCGTTTTCCCCGCCAGCTTTCGGGAGGCGAGCAACAGCGGGTAGCGGTGGCCCGGGCCCTGGCGGCCGAGCCCCTAATCGTTTTGGCGGATGAGCCCACGGCTAACCTGGATTCCAAGAACGGCCTGGCCTTGATTGAGCGCCTGAAGGCGTTAAATCAGGAGCAAGGGGTAACCTTTCTCATCTCCACCCATGACCCCAGGCTCTTGGAGCATGTGGGGCGGATCGTGCACCTCGAGGACGGGACTATCGTGGGGGAGGAACGGCGTTAGGTAAGGGGTCCATGCGCAGCCTTTGGCTCCTTTCCCTCCTGTGCTCTGCCGTCGCCCAGGGTCTAGAGGTCGGGGCTTTTGGCCTGGCGGACCAAGGCCCCGCCTTTTACCTCCGGCTTTGGGGCCAGGCCATGGGGGAGGGGGTGCGCCTCAGCTATGCTCTAGCCCCTTACTGGCGGCTAGGGCTTGGGGAAGGAGGGTTTTCCCTGGAGCAACTTTATCTGGTGGTGGAAGGGGTTGCTCCCCGAAAGGAACAGGTTGGCGAGGTGGACCTAGCTTTTGGCCGTATGCCCTTGACCCTAGGGGAAGGGCGCCTCTTCCCCTCCGCCTGGGATACCCCTGGTCCTGCAGGGGGCCAGGAGGGGGTTTGGGGCGTCTCCTTAACCCTATACGGGGAGGTCAGGTGGCGGCTCGGGTATGCTTTGGCACAGGGGTTTTGGATCGAGGGAGCTCTGTCTGACCTCAAAGTCTATGCTTTTCCCCTTGGCTTGGGGGTTTCTGGAAACCTTGCCCTAGGGGGAGGATTGGCCTATGGGGAGGCCTTCCTGACTCGTTGGGGGCTGCGGGGACTAGTGGGTTTTACCTGGGCCCTGGGGGAATATCAGCTCCTGGCAGAGATTATGTATCCCTGGGCCTGGGGTGTGCGCTGGGTGGGAGGGAGCGAGGGTGCGTATTACTGGCTCCAGCTTAACTACCGGGAGGGCTTAGGGTGGGGGGTGGGCCTGGAGCTGGAGGGGTTCGGCCTGAGCATGGCGGGTGGGGAAGGAATATGGCGCTATTGGGTGGCTTGGCGGGGGGAGTTCTAGGGCTTCAGCGCCCTTTCCCGAACCCGTAGACCAGCTCCTCCTCCTTGCGCACCACCAGGAGGATGGCGGACCGGCCTAGGCTATCCTTGAGGAGGTAAAGGCTTCGCACCTCCCCGTCCACGGTCCTTTCCTCCTGCTTTTCCACGAAGTAGCCCGCGGCGGCGAAGCTGGTGAGCACCTGCTGGACGAAGGCGGCGTGGAGCCTGCTGGCGATGCCTTTGGCCACGAAGGCCTCGAGGGCATACCCCTTGGCCTCGGGGAAGCGGAGGAGCAGGGGGTCAGGGTTTTTGGCCCGATAGCTTCCCGCGGGTAGGCGCACCGCCGGGTCCAGGCTGGAGGCCAGGGCCACCACCGCGGTGGCCTCCAGGAGGGTCTGGGCCAAGCCCACCCCACCCAGGAGCAGGAGGACCAGGAGAACCACCCTGGGCTGTCGCATAAGGGGATTTTACCCCATGAGGAGGTCTCGGGCCCTGAGGGCCAGGTGGACCTGGGCCAGGACCTCGGGGCGGGACAGGGAACCCAGGGCGGCTTCTATGCGTTTGAGGCGGTAGCGCAGGGTGTTGGGGTGGATGTGGAGGGAAGAGGCCGCCTCCTCCACGCTGCCCGTGGCCATGTACACCTCGAGGGTCTTCAGGAGCTTTGGGGGCAGGGGTAGGTAGCGCTCCACCAGGGCCTTGAGGTCCTCGGGGGACTGCTGGAGGAGCACGAAGGCCACGGGGTCCAGGCCGCTAAAGGAAAGGGCCTCACCAGCCCGGGCCGCCTTGAGGGCGATGAGGGCCTCGCGGTAAGCGTTTTGCACCTCCTCGCCAGCGGCGTGGACCGCGGAATACCCCAGGCGGCTCCCCGGGGGCAGGGCGGCCAGGAGGCTTTGCGCCTCTCTTCTGGGGTTGTGCACCTGCCACATGGCCGCCAGGCGGTTTCCCCGGGTGGTGAGGAGGTAGGGCACCCCCAGCCGGTCCAGGAAGGTGCCGGCCCGGCGCCTCAGTTCCAGGGTGGCCTCCCTCCTTTGCTCCTCCGCCAGCCGGTGGCGGCCCGGCACCGCCTTGGGTTCCACCAGGGCCAGGACCCATTCCACCCCCTCGGTGAAGCCGAAGGCGAAGAGCCGGTCGGGCTCCGATTCCCCCAGGATGAGGCCATCCAGGAGGGCCCCGCCCAGGGATTCCTCCTGCATTCTCTCCAAGGAGCGCTCCAGGGCCCTGACCCGGAGGAGGCGGGCGGCCACCTCGAGGAGGCCCCGGGCTTGCCGCAAGCCCTCCTCCTCCCCGTAGGCCACCAGAACACCCTCCCCTGCCTCCAGGGAAAGCCATCCCCGGCCTTCCCCGGGCTCCTTGGGGTGCTGGGGAGGCACAAGGCCGGCAAATCCCAACACCTCCCCCCATGGGGCTACCCGGGCCAGGGCCAGCCCCGTGGCCTGGTAGAGGACTTCCAGGAAGGGCCTTTCCGGAAGCCTCATCAGCAGGTCCAAAAGCCCGGCCATCCCCAGGCCGGAACCCAGGTGGAAGAGGCGCAGGGCCACCGCCTTGGCCAGCTCCTCCCGCTTCAGCCAAGGGGGGTAGACCCCCACCCCCAGGCCCTCCTTCCGGGCATACTCCAGGAGTTCCGCATCCGGGTCGGGAAGGAGGAAGCCGCTGGCGGTGCGGTAGCGCCAGAGGCTTCCCTCGGGGCGGGAGAGGAGAAGGGCCCCCTCCAGGGGCAGAAGGGGCTTGGCCTCTTCCAACAGGTAGAGGACCGGCCTATGGGAAGGGACCAGGACCTCGAGGCCCAGGTCCTGGGCCAGGCGGAGGAAGGAGATGGAGGTGGAGCTAAACTCGGGCATGGCCATTGTTCTGTTGCACAATACACCCCGTTAGGCCCGGCTACAAGGGAGGGCCTTTTGTATGTAAGGACAATTCTCTGCATAATCTTGTGCTATCTACAGTTGCCCTCCAGGGCTGGGACGGCCATCCTGGGGGAGGAAAGGAGCAGCATGTTCCGCGGGTCCATTCCTCCCTTACCCACACCCTTTCGGCGAGGCCATATCGACGAGGAGGCCCTTCGGGGCTTGGTGGAGCGGGTGATCCAAGGGGGCTCCCACGGCCTCAGCGTGGGGGGCACCACGGGCGAACCCGGCACCCAGACCCTGGAGGAGAGGAAGCGGGTGATGGAGGTGGCCCTGGAGCAGGCGGCGGGCCGGGTTCCCGTCATCCCCGGCACCGGGGCCCTCCGGCTCGAGGAAACCCTCGAGCTCACCCGCTTCGCCAAGGAGGCAGGGGCCCAGGGGGCCATGGTCATCGTTCCCTACTACCTGAAGCCCAACCAGGAAGGGCTTTACCGCTACTTCGCCGAGGTGGCCAAGGCGGTGCCCGACTTTCCCATCCTCATCTACAACATCCCGGGCCGGGCGGGGGTGGAGATCGCCCCCAGGACCGTGGCCCGCCTCCGGCGGGACTTTCCCAACATCGTGGGGCTCAAGCACTCCTCCAAGGACCTGGAGTACCTCTCCCAGCTCTTCCAAGAGGTGGGAGAGGACTTCCTGGTGTTCTGCGGCTTGGAAAGCCTCACCCTGCCCATGATGAGCCTGGGGGCGGTTGGGACCATCGCCGCCACCGCCAACTGGCTTCCCAAGGAGGTGGCCAGGCTGACGGAGCTGGCCCTGGCAGGGGATTTCCGGGGGGCTAGGGAGCTCCACTACCACCTCCTCGAGGCCAACGAGGCCATCTTCTGGGACACCAACCCCATCCCCTTGAAAACCGTCCTGTCCTGGATGGGCCTTTTGGAGAAGGAGTGGCGCCTCCCCTTGGGGCCCGCCACCCCCGAGGTGGAGGAAAGGCTGAGGGCCATGGCCCGGCGCTACCGCCTGATCGGGGAGGAGGCATGAAGCTCTGCCGTTTCCTGGCTAGGGGAAGGCTCCATCACGGGGTTTATAGGGATGGGGTCCTCCTGGATGAGGCGGGGGAGGCCCACGATCCCGAAGAGGTGGCCTGGCTCCTTCCCTTCACCCCGGGAAAGGTGATAGGGGTGGCCCTAAACTATGCGGACCACGCCGAGGAGCTGGGCCTTTCCCGCCCCGAGGAGCCGGCCCTTTTCTGGAAACCCAATAGTAGCCTTCTCCCCCACAAGGGGGTGGTGCGTTACCCAAAGGGGGCGGAGTACATGCACTATGAGGTGGAGCTGGCGGCGGTGGTGGGCCGGCCCATGCGCAGGGTGAAGGCCAAGGACGCCCTGGACTACGTCCTGGGATACACCATCGCCAACGACCTGGTGGTGCGGGACTATGTTTCCAACACCTTCCGCCCTCCCATCCGGGCCAAGGGACGGGACACCTTCGGCCCCCTTGGGCCCTTTCTGGTGGTGGGGGAGGTGCAGGACCCCCAGAACCTCACCCTAAGGGCCTATGTGAACGGGGAGCTTCGCCAGGAGGGGCACACCTCGAGGATGCTCTACTCCGTGGCCGAGCTTTTGGAATACATATCCGAGTTCATGACCCTGGAGCCCTACGACGTCATCCTCACCGGGACGCCCAAGGGCATAAGCCGGGTGCTCCCTGGGGATGTCATGCGGCTGGAGATCGAAGGGCTTGGCGCCCTGGAAAACCCCATAGAGGAGGAGGCATGAGGTACCAGGACCAGGTGGCGGGGATTCCCTGGGAAAGGATTGAGGCTATTCGGAAGGCCCTAAAGGGGTGGACGGCCCTCCACCTCATCGGCGGGGAGTTCCGCCCCTCGGAAAGCGGGGAGGTCTTTCCCACCTTGGACCCTTCCACCAACGAGGTGCTCTCCCATGCGGCCCGGGGTGGGGAAAGGGAGGTGGACCGGGCGGCCAAGGCCGCCCACGAGGCCTTCCAGCGGTGGAGCCGCACCCCAGCCCGGGAGAGGAAGCGCTACCTCCTGAGGATCGCCGAGCTTTTGGAAAAGCACGCGGATGAGCTGGCGGTGGTGGAGGCCTTGGATGCTGGGCAGGTGCTCCGGATCGTGAAGGCCCAGGTGGCCCGGTCTGCGGAGAACTTTGCCTTCTACGCCGAGTACGCCGAGCACGCCATGGAGGACCGCACCTTCCCCGTGGACCAGGACTGGCTCTACTACAGCCTGAGGGTTCCGGCGGGGCCGGTGGGCATCATCACCCCCTGGAACGCCCCCTTGATGCTCTCCACCTGGCGCATCGCCCCGGCCCTGGCCTTTGGGGACACGGTGGTGCTGAAACCCGCGGAGTGGAGCCCCTTAACCGCCAGCAAGCTGGCGGAGATCGTGCAGGAGGCTGACCTTCCTCCTGGGGTCTTCAACCTGGTCCAGGGCTACGGCGAGGAGGCGGGGGCCGCCTTGGTGGCCCATCCCCTCGTTCCCCTCATCACCCTCACCGGGGAGACGGAGACCGGGAAGATCGTCATGCAAAACGCTGCCCGCCACCTCAAGCGGCTCTCCTTGGAGCTTGGCGGGAAAAGCCCGGCCTTGGTCTTTGCCGATGCGGATCTGGAAAGGGCTTTGGACGCGGTGGTCTTCCAGATCTACTCCTTCAACGGGGAGCGGTGCACGGCGAGCTCCCGCCTCCTGGTGGAGGAAGCCATCTTTGAGACTTTTGTGGAGAGGGTGGCGGAAAGGGCCCGGGCCATCCGGGTGGGCCATCCCCTGGACCCCGAGACCGAGGTGGGCCCCCTCATCCACCCCGAGCACCTGGAGAGGGTCTTGGGGTATGTGGAAGCGGGCCTCGAGGAGGGGGCGAGGCTTCTGGTGGGCGGGAAGAGGGCCACCACCTCCTTCCGCGGGGAGGATCTTTCCCAGGGGAACTACCTTTTGCCCACCCTCTTCGTGGGGGAGAACCACATGAAAATCGCCCAGGAGGAGATCTTCGGGCCCGTCCTGGTGGCCATCCCCTTCAAGGACGAGGAGGAAGCTCTCAGGAAGGCCAACGACACCCGGTATGGGCTTGCCGCCTACGTGTTCACCAAGGACCTGGAAAGGGCCCACCGCCTGGCCTTGGAGCTAGAGGCGGGCCTCGTATACCTCAATAGCCATAACGTGCGCCACCTGCCCACCCCCTTTGGCGGGGTGAAGGCCAGCGGGGAGAGGCGGGAAGGTGGCCTATACGCCCTGGAGTTCTACACCGACCTCAAGGCCGTGGGGCTTCCCCTGAGGTCCCCCCACGTGCCCAAGTTCGGGAAGAGGTGAGAGGATGGCAAGGACTGGAGCGGAGTATCTGGAAGCCTTGAAGGAGCGGCCCCCCAACCTCTGGTACAAGGGGGAGAAGGTGGAGGACCCCACCACCCATCCCGTCTTCCGGGGCATCGTGCGCACCATGGCTGCCCTTTATGACCTGCAACACGACCCCCGGTACCGGGAGGCCCTCACCTACGAGGAGGAGGGGAGGCGGCACGGGATGAGCTTCCTCATCCCCAAGACCAAGGAGGACCTAAAGCGGCGGGGCCAGGCCTACAAGCTCTGGGCTGACCAGAACCTGGGGATGATGGGGCGTAGCCCGGACTACTTGAACGCCGTGGTCATGGCCTATGCCGCCAGCGCCGAGTACTTCGGGGAGTTCGCCGAGCACGTGCGGGCCTATTACCGCTACCTCCGCGACCGCGACCTGGCCACCACCCACGCCCTCACCAACCCCCAGGTGAACCGGGCCAAGCCTCCCTCGGCCCAGCCCGACCCCTACATCCCCGTGGGGGTGGTGCGCCAGACGGAAAAGGGCATCGTGGTGCGGGGGGCCCGCATGACCGCCACCTTTCCCTTGGCGGATGAGGTCCTCATCTTCCCTTCCACCCTCCTTAAGGAGGGGCCGGGCAGCGAGAAGTACGCCATCGCCTTCGCCCTGCCCACCTCCACCCCGGGCCTGCACTTCCTCTGCCGCGAGGCCTTGGTGGGCGGGGATAGCCCCTTCGACTACCCCCTTAGCAGCCGCCTCGAGGAGATGGACTGCCTGGTGATCTTCGACGACGTGCTGGTCCCATGGGAGCGGGTCTTCATCCTGGGAAACGTGGAGCTTTGCAACAACGCCTACGCGGCCACGGGGGCCCTTCACCACATGGCCCACCAGGTGGTGGCCCTGAAGACCGCCAAGACCGAGGCCTTTTTGGGGGTGGCGGCTTTGATGGCCGAGGGGATCGGGGCCGACGCCTACAGCCACGTGCAGGAAAAGATCGCCGAGATCATCGTCTATCTGGAGGCCATGCGGGCCTTTTGGACCCGGGCGGAGGAGGAGGCCAAGGAGAATGCCTTTGGCCTTCTGGTACCCGACCGGGGGGCGTTGGACGGGGCGCGGAACCTTTACCCCAGGCTCTACCCCCGGCTTAGGGAGATCCTGGAGCAGATCGGGGCCAGCGGCCTGATCACCCTCCCCTCGGAGCGGGACTTCAAGGGACCCCTGGCCCCCATGTTGGAGAAGTACCTGCAAGGGGCTACCCTCGAGGCCAAGGAGCGGGTGGCCCTCTTCCGCCTTGCCTGGGACATGACCCTCTCGGGATTCGGGGCCCGGCAGGAGCTTTACGAGCGCTTCTTCTTCGGGGATCCCGTGCGCATGTACCAGACCCTCTTCAGCGTGTACGACAAGGAACCCTACAAGGAGCGGATCCGCGCCTACCTGAAGAGGGCGCTTGCCGTGTTTGCGGAGGTGGAGGCGTGACCGAGGGTTCTATGGGCCTCCATAAGACAGGCGCTTCCCCGGCGGAACACCTAAGGGAGGCCTTCAAGGAGGCCCTAAGCCGGTTTGCCGCTGGGGTGACCGTGGTCGCCGCCCGGCTAGGGGAGGAGGAGAGGGGCATGACCGCCACCGCTTTCATGTCCTTGAGCCTCGAGCCTCCCCTGGTGGCCCTGGGCATCCACGAGAAGGCGAGGCTCCTACCCCTATTGGAGGCCTCGAGGGCCTTTACCATAAGCTTCCTGAGGGAGGGGCAGGAGGCAGTTTCCCAACACTTTGCCGGAAAGCCCCAGGAAGGGGTGGGGTTGGTGGCGGGCAGGGTGCCCGGGGCCCTGGCGGTGCTCTTTTGCCGCCTGGAGGCGGCCTACCCCGGGGGGGACCACCGGTTGGTGGTGGGCCGGGTGGAGGGGGTGGAGCTGGGGGAGCCGGGCCTTCCCTTGGTGTACTTCGGCCGGGGTTACAGGAGGTTGGTATGGCCATCGTGAGGGTGGGGTTCATAGAGCTTTGGGTGAGGGACCTGGAGAGGAGCCTGGAGTTCTACGAGGGGCTTTTGGGCTTCCGCCTGGAGCGTAGGGAGGGGCAAAGCGCCTACCTCAGGGGCTACGAGGAGCTGGAGTGGAGCCTGAAGCTCACCCAGGCGGAAGGGCCCGCGGTGCGGAGCCTGGGCTTCAAGGTGGACGAGAACGGGATGGAGCAGGCCCAGGCCTGGGCGGAAGGGGAGGGGCTTCCCCACCGGTTGGAAACGGACTGGGGTAGGCCCAGGATGCTCCGCGTCCAGGACCCCTTCGGCTATCCCCTGGTCTTCTACGCGGGGGCGGAGAAGCTTCCTCGGGTGTTGCAGGAGTACCACCTCTACCGGGGGCCGGGGGTTTTGCGCATCGACCACCTGAACCTCTTTTCCCCCGAGGTGGAGCGGGCCACCCGCTATTACCAGGAGAGGCTAGGCTTCCGCCTCACCGAGTACACGGAGGACGAGGAGGGGAGGCTTTGGGCCAGCTGGCTCCACCGCAAGGGGAACGTGCACGACGTGGCCTTTACCAACGGGGAGGGCCCGAGGCTCCACCACTTCGCCTACTGGCTTCCCGATCCCATGGCCATCCTCAAGGCGGCGGACATCCTGGCGGGAGCCCGCAGGACGGACCAGATCGAAAGAGGGCCCGGGCGGCACGGGATCTCCAACGCCATGTTCCTTTACCTTAAGGACCCAGACGGACACCGCATCGAGCTTTACACCTCCGACTACCTCACCGTGGACCCCGACCTGCCCCCGGTGCGCTGGAGCCTGAACGACCCCAGGCGCCAGACCCTCTGGGGGCACAGGACCCCGAAGAGCTGGTTCCTGGAGGGAAGCGCGCTTTTGGACCTGGAGGGGAAGCCCGTGGCCACGCGGCCTTCACCCCTGGCGGGCATCCCCGAGCACGTGACCTAGCTTGACGGGACAGAAGTCCCTGGTTAAACTGGAAGGCAAACGAGCGTTAGTTAGACCCAATCCGGGTCTCGCCCGGTGGGAATGGACGGCAAAGAGGACGAAGGAGGGGAAGAAGATGAAGCGCTGGTTGGTAGCCCTGTTGGTTTTAGGCCTTTCGGCCCTGGCTCAGGAGGCTCTCAAGGTGGGCGTGGTGGTCTCGGCCACCGGCCCTGCCGCCTCCTTGGGTATCCCCGAGCGGAACACCTTCCTCATGCTTCAGGAGATGCTGGACCGCGCGGGCGGCGTGGCCGGGCGCAAGGTACAGTTCGTGATCCTGGACGATGCCTCGGATACCACCCAGGCGGTACGGAATACCCGGCGCCTGGTGGAGGAGGGGGTGGTGGCCGTGGTGGGCACCACCACCACCCCGGCCTCCTTGGGCATGATTCCCGTGGTGGCCGAGGCCAAGGTGCCCATGATCTCCCTGGCGGCCAGCAAGGACATCATCCACCCCGTGGACGCTCAGCGGTACTGGGTGTTCAAGACCCCCCAGACGGAGGAGCTCATGGCCCGGGCCATCGTGGCGGACATGGTGGCCAGGGGGGTCAAGACCGTGGCCTACATCGGCTTTAACGATGCCTACGGGGAGGGCTGGGCCCGTTTCTTCGAGGCGGAGGCCAAGGCCAAGGGCCTGCAGGTGGTGGCCAGCGAGCGCTACAACCGGACGGATACCTCCGTGACGGGCCAGGTGCTCCGCATCATCGCCCGGCGGCCCGATGCGGTCTTGATCGGTGCCAGCGGCACCCCCGCCGTGCTTCCCCAGCGCACCCTGAAGGAACGGGGCTACGCCAGCCTCATCTACCAGACCCACGGGGTAGCCAACCCCGACTTCCTCCGGGTAGGGGGCAAGGACGTGGAGGGCACCCTCCTCCCGGCCGGGCCCATCCTGGTGGCGGAGCAACTCCCCGGCACCTTCCCCAGCAAGCGGGTGGCCCTGGACTACATCCAGCGTTACGAGGCCAAGTACGGCATCGGTAGCTACTCCACCTTCGGCGCCCATGCCTGGGATGCCTGGCTGATCCTGAAGCCGGCCCTGGAGCGGGCTTTGAAGCGGGCCGATCCTGCCAAGGACTTGGCTGCTTTCCGCGCTGCCCTCAGGGACGAGATCGAGGCCACCCGGAACCTGGTGGCCACCCACGGGGTCTTCACCTTCAGCAAGGAGGATCACCTGGGTCTGCGCTTTGAGGATGCCGCGGTGATGGTTCGGGTGGAGGGGGGCCGCTGGAAGCTGGAGCGCACCTTCCGCTAAGCCATGGACGCCACCATCCTCAGCTTCCTGCTCTTGGACGGGTTGCAAAACGGGGTGGTCTACGGCCTTTTGGCCCTCTCCCTGGTTCTGGTCTTTGCCGTCACCCGGGTGATCCTGGTGCCCATCGGGGAGCTTTTGATGTTCGCCCCCCTTTCCCTGGTGTGGCTTTTAGAAGGGAAGCTCCCCGGCACCCTGTGGCTGGCCCTGGTCCTGGGAGGGGCTTGGGCCCTCATGGCCCGGGGCCGGGGAGCCCTTCTGCCCCTTTTGGGCGGGGTGGGGCTTTTCCTCCTCTCCCTTCTGGCTAAAGGGGTTCCCCCCCTGGCCTACCTGGCGGCGGTGCTCCTCGTAGTGTACCTGGGGGTGGCCAGCTACCGGGTTTTCTTCCAGCCCATGCGGGGGGCCACGGTGCTTTCCCTCCTCATCATGGCCGTGGGCCTTCACGTGGCTTACCAGGGTCTTGGCCTGGTCTTCTTCGGTCCCGAGCAGTTCCGTCCAGCCCCTCTCCTTTCAGGGGAGGTGGTGGTGGGCCTCTCCTGGCAGGGGGTTTTGGTCCTCCTCTTCGCTGCTTTGGGCCTCGTGGCCCTCTACCTCTTCTTCCGCCTCTCCCTTTTCGGAAAGGCGCTCTTGGCGGCGGCAGAGAACCGGCTTGGGGCCAGGCTCCTGGGGATACGCCCGGAGGAGGCGGGGATGGTGGCCTTCGGCATTGCCAGCCTTTTGGCGGCCCTCTCCGGGCTTCTCTTGGCCCCCCTCATCAACGCCGCCTACTTCATGGGGTTCATGCTGGGGCTCAAAGGGTTCGTGGCCGCCATCCTGGGCGGGCTTGCTAGCTACCCGGTGGCCTTTGTGGGAGCCCTCCTCGTGGGCTTTTTTGAGAGTTTCACCAGCTTCTACGCCAGCGCCTACAAGGAGGCCTTGGTCTTCCTGCTCTTGGTGCCCGCTCTTTTCTACCAGAGCCTGCGGGCGCGGACGGTGGAGGAGTGATGCGCTACCTCTGGTTCTTGTTGCTCCTGCTGCCCCTGGCCCTGTCCCCCTTTCCCTACTACCTCACCCTCCTGAACTTCTTCGCCCTCTCCGCCATGGTGGCCCTTTCCCTATATGTGCTCACGGGTTTGGCAGGGATGACCAGCTTCGCCCAGGCGGCCTTCATGGGCATGGGGGCCTACGCCACCGCCCTCCTCACGGTTAAGGCGGGGTTTTCCCCTTGGGTTGGGCTTGGGGCTGGGCTCCTCTTCGCCCTCCTTTTAGCTTGGCTCCTGGGCGCCCTAACGGTGCGGCTTAAGGGGCATTTTCTTCCCCTTTCCACCATCGCCTGGCAGGTGGCCTTGTACATCCTGGCGGGGAACCTGGTGGGGCTCACGGGGGGGCATACCGGGCTTACGGATCTGCCTCCCTTGAGCGTCCTGGGTCTGCCCTTGGACACCGGGTTCCGCTATGCCTTCCTCACCCTTGGCCTCCTGGCCCTGTTGGTCCTCAGCCTTTACAACCTGCGCCATAGCCGCATGGGCCGGGCCCTTCTCGCCCTTAGGGGGGATGCCCTGGCGGCGGCCAGCTTCGGGGTGGACCCGGCAGCCCTCAGGCTTAAGGCCTTCCTGCTCTCGGGGGCCATCGCCGGCCTGGCGGGTTTCCTGTACGCCCACTTCCTGCGCTTTGTCAACCCCACGCCCTTTTCCCTGGAGGCTTCCATTAAGTACCTGGTGATGGCCGTGGCCGGGGGGGTGGGGAGCATTCCCGGGGTGATGCTGGGGGCGGCCTTCTTCACCGGCCTCGAGGACTGGTTGAAGGATCTCCTGCCCCTCCTCTTGGGGCAGCAGGGCAACTACGAAACCATCGGCTACGGCCTAATCCTGGCCCTGATCCTCATCCTGGCCCCCAAGGGCCTGTGGCCCCTGGTGGAGCGCTACCTGCCCAGCAGGGACCCAGGGATTCCCAAGGCGGAACCCCTTCCCCTTAGCCCCCCCGGCGGCCGCCAAGGCGAGGTGGTACTGGAGGTCCTGGGCCTACAGAAGTCCTTCGGGGGGCTTATGGCGGTGGCCGGGGTTTCCTTCAACCTGAAACGGGGAGAGATCCTGGCCTTGATTGGCCCTAACGGGGCGGGGAAGAGCACCACCTTCAACCTGGTGGCGGGGGCGTTAATCCCCGACCGGGGCCAGGTCCGCCTCTTCGGTAAGGAGATCACGGGGCTTCCCCCTTACCGGATCCACGCCCTGGGCCTGGGCCGCACCTTCCAACACCCGCACCTTTTTCCGGAGCTCACGGTGCTGGAAAACGCCGCCTTGGGCACGTACAGCCGTACCCGGGCTGGCTTTTTGCAGGCTCTCTTGGGCCTTTCCCGGAAGGAGGAGGAGCGGGCCTTGGCCACCGCCTACCGGGCCTTGAAGCGGGTGGGGCTGGAGTCCTTGGCCCTGGAAAAGGCGGAGCGCCTTTCCGTGGGCCAGCAGCGGCTTCTGGAGATCGCCCGGCTCCTGGCCTCCGGGGCGGAGGTGCTTCTCCTGGACGAACCGGGGGCGGGGCTTCGGGCCCAGGAGAAGCGGGAGCTCGCTTCCCTTCTCCGCTCCCTGGCCAGGGAGGGTTACACGGTGCTCATCGTGGACCACGACATGGACCTGATCATGGGGCTTGCGGACCGGGTGGTGGTGATGAACTACGGGGAGAAGATCGCTGAGGGCACGCCCAAGGAGGTCCAGAGAAACCCCTTGGTGCGGGCGGCCTACCTGGGGGAGGAGGAGGTGGCATGAGCCTCCTTTCCGTTCAGGGTCTTACCGTGCGCTACGGGCCCCTCGAGGCGGTGCGGGGGGTGAGCTTCTCCCTAAGGAAGGGGGAGGCGCTTACCCTCATCGGCCCCAACGGGGCGGGGAAGACCAGCGTGCTGCGGGGACTCTTGGGCCTGGCCCAGGCGGAGGGGAAGGTATTCCTGGACGGGGAGGAGGTGCGGGGGCGAAGCCCGGAGGCCCTTCTTTCCTGGGGTATGGTGCTGGTGCCGGAGGGGCGGGCCCTCTTCCCGGGGCTTTCCGTGGAGGACAACCTCCTCCTGGGAGGCTTTACCCGTTTCCGCCGCCGGGAGAACCTGAGGCCGGACCTGGAAAGGGTCTATGCCCTTTTCCCCAGGCTTTTGGAAAGGAGGAGGCAGCCCGCCGGCACCCTTTCCGGCGGGGAACAGCAGATGTTGGCCATCGGCCGGGCCCTCATGGCCAGGCCCCGGCTCCTCCTACTGGACGAGCCCTCCTTGGGCTTGGCTCCCCTGATGGTGCAGGAGATCTACCGGATCCTCAGGGAGCTCAAGGGCCAAGGGACCACCCTCCTGGTGGTGGAGCAAAACGCCAAGGTGGCCTTGGCCCTGGCGGACCGCGGGCTGGTGCTGGAGGCGGGGGAGATGGTCCTCGAGGGGTCCGCCGAGGCCTTGAGGCAGGATCCCCGGGTGGTGGAGGCGTACCTGGGGCTTTCCCGGGAGTCGGACGCGGCGGTTGCGCCGAGGGAACACCTGGAGGAGGGGTAGGGCAATGGGGCGGGACGGTTCCGGCGAAGGGTTGGAGGATGCCTTCATGCGGACCTTGGGCCTCCAGGTGCGGTACCTGGCCCCGGGGGAGGCGGTGGTGTCCGGGGTGGTGGGGGAGGCGCACCTAAACCTCCACGGTACCGCCCATGGGGGATTCCTCTACGCCTTGGCGGATAGTGCCTTCGCCTTGGCCTCCAACACCCGGGGGCCCGCCGTGGCCCTATCCTGCCGCATGGATTACTTCCGTCCCCTTGCCGCCGGAGCGCGGGTGGAGGCCAGAGCCCAGGAGGTCAACCTCTCCCGGCGTACGGCCACCTACCGGGTGGAGGTGGTGTGGGAAGGAAAGCTGGTGGCCTTGTTTACGGGAACGGTGTTTCGCCTGGAGGGGAATGCCCTTCCCACTGTGGGGGAAGGGCTACCTTCCGGGCAGAACCCTTGGCCTAAGGAGGAGGGATGATGTACCAACCGGAGTGGGAAACCCTGTCCAGGGAAAAGCTTAGGGCTTTGCAGGAGGAAAGGCTCAGGACCATCGTGGCCTACGTGTACGAGAGGGTGCCCTTCTACCGGCGGGTTCTGGATGAGGCAGGGGTGGACCCGAAGGGGGTGCGGACCCTCGAGGACCTCCCTAAAATCCCCTTTACCCGGAAGGACCACCTCAGGGAAAACTACCCCTTTGGCCTCTTCGCCGTGCCCCGGGAGGAGTTGGCCCGTATCCACGCCAGCAGCGGTACCACCGGCAAGCCCACGGTGGTGGGCTACACCAAAAAAGACCTCCAGGTCTTCGCGGAGGTGGTGGCCCGCTCCCTGGCCGCGGCGGGGGCCAAGCCGGGCATGATGCTCCACAACGCGTACGGCTACGGGCTTTTCACCGGGGGGTTAGGCCTGCACGGGGGGGCGGAGGCCTTGGGAATGACGGTGGTCCCCGTTTCCGGCGGCATGACCGAGAGGCAGCTCCTGCTCATCCAGGACTTCCGCCCGGAGGTGATCTCCTGTACCCCTTCCTACGCCCAGACCCTGGCGGAGGAGTTCAGGAAGCGGGGGGTTTCCCCGGAGGAGCTATCCCTGGAGTATGCCGTTTTAGGGGCCGAGCCCTGGACCGAGGCCATCCGGAAGCAGGTGGACGAGGGGCTTGGGGTGCGGAGCACCAACATCTACGGGCTTTCCGAGATCATCGGCCCCGGGGTGGCCAACGAGTGCGTGGAGGAACGTCAGGGAAGCCACATCTGGGAGGACCACTTCCTGCCCGAGGTGGTGGACCCAAATAGCGGGGAGCCCCTTCCGGAGGGCAAGGTGGGGGTTTTGGTCCTCACCACCCTCACCAAGGAGGCCATGCCCCTCTTGCGGTACTGGACGGGGGACCTCACCTTCCTCACCCGCGAGGCCTGCTCCTGTGGCCGCACCCACGTGCGCATGGGTCCCGTCCTGGGGCGCACCGACGACATGCTCATCATCCGGGGAGTGAACGTCTACCCCACGCAGGTGGAGGCGGTGCTTTCGGGTATCCTCGAGGTGGAGCCCCACTACCAGATCGTGGTGCGGCGGGAGGGTACCCTGGACGAGGCCGAGCTCAGGGTGGAGGTTTCCCAGGCCTTCTTCCAGGAGATCGGGCGCAAGGCCCTTTCCGATGAGGTTATCGAGGCGGACCATCGCCTCCACGCCCTGAGGGAGAAGGTGGCCCACAAGATCAAGGACAGCATTGGGGTGAGCATGAAGGTGACCCTCCTGGCCCCGGGGGAGGCCCCGAGGAGCGAGGGGGGGAAGCTGAGACGGGTTTTGGATCTGAGAAAGTAGGCCATGCGTCCCATTCCCAGCGGTTTTGAGGCGGTCTTTGAGACCGTGGTCACCCCCGAGATGACCGTGAACTTTGAGGAACTGGGCCCCGTGCACCCCGTTTACGCCACCTACTGGATGGCCAAGCACATGGAGCTGGCCGGGCGCAAGATCATCCTGCCCTTCTTGGAGGAGGGGGAGGAGGGGATCGGTAGCTACGTGGAGGTGCGCCACCTGGCCTCGGCGCTGCCGGGGATGCGGGTGAGGATCGTGGCCCGCCTCGAGGCCACGGAAGGGAACCGGGTCTACGCCAGCATGGAGGCCTACAATGAGCTTGGGGACCTGATCGGCCGGGGGCGCACGGAGCAGGTGATCCTGCCCAAGGAGAAGGTGGAGGCCCTCTTCGCCCGGCTGCGGGAAAGGTGGGAGGCTAGGGGAAGGGTCTAGTACCATCCCACCTGGGCTTTCCCCAAGGTGGGGGCCCCAGCAGACCCTTCTCTAAAGCCTCAGGGCTTTGCCCGCAACGAGCAGGTAGACCTCCTGGGCTGCTTTTGCCAGCAGGGCGTTCACCTCTCCCAAAAGGTCCCGGTAGCGCCGGGCTAGGGGGTTTGCGGGAACGATTCCCATCCCCACCTCGTTGGAGATGACGATGATCCGCTTGCCGCTGGAAGAGACCGCTTCCAGGAACCGGCGGGTTTCCACCAAGGGATCGCGATCCCTTTCCAGAAGGTTGGAAACCCAAAGGGTGATGCAGTCCACCACCACCGTGGGGTAACGGGCCATTTGTAGGGCTTCCACCAGGTCCAAGGGCTCTTCCAGGGTTTCCCAGGTGGGGGGGCGTTCCGCCCGGTGGCGGGCGATCCTCTCCGCCATCTCCCCATCCCGAGCCTCCGCGGTGGCGATGAGGGTGGCGAAAGGGCCGGCAAGCCTTTGGGCGTGGCGGCTTTTCCCGCTTCTAGCCCCGCCCAGGAGGAGGAGGAGGCCGGGGGGAGGCGGGGGGTCAAGGGACCCCTCCTTTCTTGTGGGCGCTGGAGGAGGGCCGGGCGTAAGCCCCAGGTTGCGGTGGAGGTGCTTCAGGTCCAGGTGCTCCTCCAGGGCATCAGCCAGCTGGTCTAGAGCCTCCTCCAGGGCCTTGGCCTCCCGGCCGAAGAGGGCCTGCTGCACCCCAGGGTTTTCCAAAAGGCCGTGGAGCCAGGTGGCGAGAAGGGGCCCTTCCTGGTGCACCAAGGGGATTCCCTGGCCGTGGTGGATCCCATAGCCCTGGGCCTTCAGGCCATTCAGCCTGGCCCAGAAGCCGGAAAGCCCGCGGAAGACCACCTGCGCCGGGCGGACGGTTTTCCCCGGCAACATCCGCACCGGGAAAGGGAGGAGGCCCAGGCCCGGGAAAACCCCCTTTGCCTCCACTCCCTCCTCGTCCACGATGGCCTGGGCCAGCATCTCCGCCCCACCGCAGATGGCCAGCACGGGTTTTCCCGCCTCCAAGTGGCCCCGGAGAAGGGGTAGGAACCCCTGGAGCCAGGCCAGGTCCCTGGCGGGCAGGCGGCTTCCCGGGAGGATCAGGAGTTCGGCTCCCTGGGCCTCCTCGAGGGTGCGAGCGTACACGGGCTGGGCCAGCTCCGAAAGGGGCCAGAACTCGTCCAGGTTGGAGGCGTGGGGGTAACGGAGGATGGCCACCTTGGGGCCTTGGCCTATCCTCGGGCGGTGGCGGAATCCATCCTCCTCGGGTAACTCCAGGGGGAGCATGGGCAGGGTGCCCAGAACCGGGATTCCCGTCCAGTCCTCCAGGAGGCGGTAGGCGGGTTCCAGCAAGCGGATATCCCCCCGGAACTTGTTGAAGAGGAAGCCAAGGAGCCTTTCCCGGTGCTCCCCCAGGAGGGCCCAGGTGCCGTAGAGGGCGGCCAGGGATCCTCCCTGGTCCACGTCCGCCACCAAGAGGGCCTGGGCCCCCGCCCACTCCGCCACCAGAAGGTTGGGGAGGTCCGGCCAAAGGTTTCGCTCCACCGGGCTTCCTGCCCCTTCCAGAACCAAGAGGTCGAACTCCTGCCCCAAGGCCTCCAGGGCTTCCCGCACGGGAGCCTCCAGGTGGGGTCTCCGCTCCTTCCAGGGAAGCTTGGAAAGAAGGGGGTCCACCCGACCCAGGACCACCACCTGGCTTCCCTCGAGGCCCAAGGGCTTGATGAGGATGGGGTTCATGCGGGGATCGGGTGGGGTCCCTGCCGCCACCGCTTGGAGCCACTGGGCGCTGGCTATCTCCCCGCCCGCCACCACCCGGTAGTGGTTGGACATGTTTTGGGCCTTAAAGGGGGCCACCCTTAGGCCCTGGCGCTTGAAGTGCCTGAGGAGCCCAGCGGCGATGAGGCTTTTCCCCACCCCGCTTCCCGTCCCCCAGACGATGAAGGCCTTAGCCTTCACCCTTGACCTCCCCCACCGGAATTATGCTTTGGAACCTCTCCAAACCTTCCGCAGTCCCTCCCAGCCCTTCTGGGTCCTCCAGCTTGCCAGGTGTTGTGGGCAAGGGGAACCAGGGCCGCATTTTGGGCTGCTTCTTTTCCGCGCACATGAGGGTTCAATCCCCTATGGATTTGCCCTTTGGGCAATGCAACCCTCAGACCCTTGCGGCCAGGATCTCGGCGAGGGCCTCCAGGAGGGCCTCTATGGCCTCCTCCCTCTGGGCGGAAAGCCTAAGCCACTCGGGCAGGCCGAAGCTGGTGGCGTCCCTTACACGGATGCCCCTTTCCCTAAGCCTCGTGGCCACCTCCGTGGCCCGGCCCACCCGCACCAGGAGGAAGTTGGCGGGGCTTTCCCGCACCGTTAGGCCCAGCTCCCGTAGCCCCTGGGCCAGGAGGCGGCGGAGGCGGAGGAGTTCCCCCTTGGTTTCCTCCAACCACGCCTGGGCCCTCGGGTCCAGGTGGCCCAGGAGGAGGGCCTCCCCGTAGACGGAGACCGGCCAGGAAGGAGCCAGGTGGCGGAAAAAGGTAAGGTCCAAGGGGGCCAGGAGGTAGCCAGCCCGCACCCCGGTGAGGCCGTGGGCCTTGTTGGGGCTGTAGAGGCGCCAGGCCCTCTGGGGCAAGGGAATGGGGGTTTCCAGAAATGGGTAGTAGGCCAGGTCCAGGACCAAGGCCCCTCCGGCCCGCTCTGCTGCCTCCTTCAGAAAAGGGTAAACCTCCCCCGTGGGGTTGTTGGGCACGCAGAGGAAGGCCAGGGAGCTCCGAGGCAGAAGCCTCAGGAACTCCTCCGGGCTCTTTGCTTCCCACAGGGGCAGGTCCAGGGCCCGGGCGGACCTGGCGTACTCGCTGAAGGTGGGCTTCAGGAGGAGGATGGGGCCCCTTAGGTAGCTCCAACGGGCCAGACGGTGGATGAGTTCGCTGGTGCCCGTGCCCACGGCCACGTGGGTCTCCGGAACCCCATGCGCCTCGGCCAGGAGACGATGGGTTCTGCGGTAGAGGGGGTCGGGGTAGCGGCTTGGGTCGGCCCGCCTGAGGTACTCCAGGATCACCGGGTTGGGCCCCAGGGCGTTGGCGTTGGTGGAGAAGTCATGGAGGGGGTCGGGACCCCCGTCGGCTCCGCCGTGGATGGGCTTGAGCACATCGTCCACCATGGCCCCATGCTATGCCCTTCCCGCTCCTCTGGAGTGTGGTTTGGGCCTACCCCCGGGCCCGCACCAGCCAGGCGGAAAGGCTCATGAGGCCCGTGAGGATAAGGAGGGTGGCGGCGAAGTGGGTCCGGGCCACGAGGGGGAGGGCGGGAGCAGGCTCCCTTCACTCACCGTGCCCAAGAGTACGCCGGAAGGGAGGGCCGCAAGCCTCGAGGCCACGAGAAAAGCCTACCGGTAACCAGGCCCAGGTGTGCAGGCACAAGGCGGTGTAGACCTGCGGACCTTACACCTTTCCACGCTTCCATGCCCAGGAGGAAACTGGGGGCGTGGGCGCGCATATGCAGGTGTATCTCCTTTCCGAGGCCCGGGGCCTTTCCCGGGACCTCTTGGGCGGCAAGGGGTTTGGTCTGGTGGAGATGGCCCAGGCGGGGCTTCCCGTTCCCCCAGCCCTTATCGTCACCACGGAGGCTTGCCGCCGCTTCCTGAGGGAGGGGGCGGTGCCGGGTCTATGGGAGGAGGTCCGGGCCAAGCTTTCGGCCCTCGAGGGCCTAGTAGGTAAGCGCTTTGGCGAAGGGGAGGGGAGTATCCCTCCCCTTTTGGTTTCCGTGCGGAGTGGGGCTCCCGTCTCCATGCCCGGGATGATGGACACCATCCTTAACCTGGGCCTCACCTTGGAAGGAGTGGAAAGCCTGGCCCGAACCACGGGCAACCCCCGTTTCGCCTGGGATGCCTTCAGGAGGCTCCTTTCCATGTACGGGGAGGTGGTCTTGGGGGAGAAGGCGGAGGTCTTTGAGGGCCTGCTCTCGGCCCTAAGGGAAAAGCGGGGTGTGCAAAGCGACACCGAGCTTTCCCCCGAGGACCTCGAGGCCCTTTCCTTCCAGTACTTGCGCCACCTGGAGGAACGGGGTACCCCCTTCCCCATGGACCCCTGGCTTCAGCTAAGGGGGGCCATCGAGGCGGTCTTCCGTAGCTGGCTGAATCCCCGGGCCAAGACCTACCGCCGCATCTACGGCATCCCCGAGGACCTGGGCACGGCGGTGGTGGTCCAGGCCATGGTCTACGGGAACCTGGGGGAAGACTCGGGGACCGGGGTGGGATTTACCCGCAATCCCGCCACCGGGGAGAAGGGCCTGTACGGGGAGTACCTGCGGAACGCCCAGGGTGAGGATGTGGTGGCGGGCATCCGCACCCCGGAGCCCCTCTCCCGCCTGAAGGAGTACGCCCCCGAGCTCTATGGGGAGATCGAGCGGGTGGCCCAGCTCTTGGAGCGCCACTTCCGCGATATGCAGGATTTTGAGTTCACCGTGGAGCGGGGGAGGCTTTACCTGCTTCAGACCCGATCCGGTAAGCGCACGGCCCAGGCTGCGGTGCGCATCGCCGTAGAGATGGCGGAGGAGGGCCTGATCGGCAAGGAGGAGGCGGTG
Organism: Thermus neutrinimicus; assembly: GCF_022760955.1. Taxonomy (NCBI): domain Bacteria; kingdom Thermotogati; phylum Deinococcota; class Deinococci; order Thermales; family Thermaceae; genus Thermus; species Thermus neutrinimicus. The sequence continues at coordinate 46,650 of NZ_JAKTNU010000005.1, read as the reverse complement.
CTCCGGGTGGAGGCCAACGCCCTGCCTGGCCTCCTCAAGCCCACTGTGGATCGGGAGAAGGCTCCCAGGCCCATTCTGAAGGGCCTTCCCGCAAGCCCAGGGGCGGCGTTCGGCCATGCGGTCTTCACCAATGAGGCGGCGGAGCGCTACGCGGCCCAGGGGTTTCCCACCATCCTGGTGCGCCCGGAAACCACCCCCGAGGACATCACCGGGATGTACCTTTCCAAGGGAATCCTCACCGCCCGGGGAGGCTTGACCTCCCATGCAGCGGTGGTGGCCCGGGGCCTGGGGGTGCCCGCGGTGGTGGGGGCGGAGGCCTTGAGGGTGGTCCCCGAGGAAGGCCGGGCCTGGGTGGAGGGCCTGGAGATCCAGGAAGGGGACCTCCTCACCCTGGACGGGGGTACCGGGGAGGTTTACCTGGGGGCGGTGCCCCTGGCGGAGGCGACAGGGGAGGAGCTTTTGCAAAAGCTTCTTGCCTGGGCGGAGCCCCACCGCTCCCTGGGGGTCAGGGCCAACGCCGACACCCCCCTGGATGCCCAAAGGGCCCGGGCTTTCGGCGCTGAGGGGATCGGGCTTTGCCGCACCGAGCACATGTTTTTCCAGGAGGAACGCCTGCCTTGGGTCAGGCGGTTGATCCTGGCCCGCACCCCGGAGGAGGAAGCCGAGGCCTTGGAGCGGCTTTTTGTCTTCCAGAAAGAGGACTTCAAGGGCATCCTCAGGGCCATGGATGGACTCCCGGTAACCGTGCGCCTCCTGGATCCTCCCCTTCACGAGTTCCTGCCCTCCCTCGAGGAACTAAAGGCGCGGGCGGAGGCCGGGGATGAGGAGGCCAAGGCCCTTTGGGGGCGGGCCAAGGCCCTGGCGGAGCAGAACCCCATGCTGGGCTTCAGGGGCATCCGGCTCTTGCTCCTCAGGCCGGGCATCTTCCAGATGCAGCTTCGGGCACTCCTGGAGGCGGCCAAGGAACTTAGGGAGGAGGGCTTTGACCCCCGCCCGGAGGTCATGATTCCCCTGGTGGCGGATCCCAAGGAGGTGGAACGGGCCAAGGCTTTAGCGGAGGAGCTTTTCCGGGAATACGGCCCCATTCCCTTCGGCACCATGATCGAGACCCCAAGGGCAGCCCTTCTGGCCTCGGAGATCGCTCCCCTGGTGGACTTTTTCAGCTTTGGCACCAACGACCTCACCCAGATGGCCTTTGGCCTTTCCCGGGATGATGCCGCCAAGTTCCTGCCCCGGTACGTGGAAGAGGGGCTTTTCCCCTTCGACCCCACGGAGCGCCTGGACGAGAAGGGAGTGGGAAGGCTTCTTAGGCTTGCGGTGCAGGAGGGAAGGCGGGCTAACCCCAGGCTTAAGGTGGGGCTTTGCGGGGAACATGGAGGCGAGGCTCGTAGCGTGGCCTTCGTGGCCGACCTCCTGGATTACACCTCAGCAAGCCCCTTCAGGGTGCTCACCGGCCGGCTTGCCGCGGCCCAGGCAGGGCTTCGGGCCTCAACCCTTACCGGGTGAACTCGGCTTTTAGTCAGCAGGATATTTTGAGGGGCGCAAGCCCTCTTGACACGACCAGCCTTCGTGTAAGTTAAACTAAGGTCCAGGCGAGGAGGCCATCGTGAAGCAGGGTCTGTATGCCTATCTCCTACTGGGGGCTCTAAGTTTGGCTCTGGCCCAGAAACCGCAAGTTCTTATCGGTACCGGGGGCATCGGAGGAGTTTACTTCTACTACGGTACCGCGGTGGCGGAGATCCTAACCAAAAGCGGGGTGGTTCAAGCTCAAGCCATGCAGTCTGGGGGATCTATAGAGAACTTGATGCTTCTCCGAGACCGTACAGATGCGGCCAGGGGCATCTACTATTGCGGCACGGCACTTCCAGATGCTACTTTAATGGCATACCAGGGGGAGGAGCGTTTCCAAGGGAAGCCGGTACCTGTGCGTATTCTTTTCACTATGTACCCCAATTACTTCCACGTGGTAACCACGGAGGGCGGTGGCATCCGTGTGCTCCAGGACTTAAAGGGAAAGCGGGTTTCCACGGAGGTGCCGGGGGGTATTATTGAGTACGAGGCCCGAGTCCTTATGTCCGCTGCTCTTCCTGGCTTCGATCCCCGGGTTCACTTTGCTAAGTGGGAAAGGATCCGGGTAGCGGAAAGTGCCCAGATGCTCTCTGAGGGTAACCTGGATGCTTTCTTCTGGTCCGGGGGTCTTCCGACCGGAAGCATTCTGGAGCTTTCTGGTAGCTTATCCCGCAAGGGAAAGCGGCTTTATCTGGTTCCCCTTGCCAAGGAAAGCACTCCGGTTCAGGTCCTCATGCGCCGCTTTCCCGGGGTAGTAGATACGGGAATCATCCCCAAGAGCGTATACAACACCCGCTACGACACCCCGACCCTAACGTTTTGGAACGTGTTTGTGTGTCCTGCCAGCCTTCCTGAGGAGCTAGCTTATGCCATGGTCAAAGCGGTGTTTGAAAACCTCCCTACCCTGTATACGGCGGTGGCTCCCGCCCGGGATACCAACTTAGAAAATGCCGTACGCTCCCGTGGGGGAAAGGTTCCTTACCACGAGGGAGCTGTGCGCTTCTTCCGGGAGAAGGGCGTCTGGCGGTGAATGCAGGGCGGTAGACCCTGATTCAAAAGGCCCTAACCCCTATCCCCGCCTCCTCCAGCGCCCTGCGCACCGCCAGTGCCACCTTGGGGGCGTTGGGGTTGTCCCCATGGATGCAGAGGGTCTCCGCCCTGACCTCTACGTCTCCGCCGTCCAGGGCCTCCACCTTTCCTTCCACAACCATCCTGAGGGCTCGCCGGGCAGCCTCCTCGGGGTCGCTGATCCAACTTCCTGGGAGGGAGCGGGGGGCCAGCTGGCCGTTCTTCAGGTACGCCCGTTCGGGAAAGGCCTCGAGGACCACCCTCAGCCCTGCCTTCCGGGCCTCCTCCTCGTACACGGTGCCAGGAAGCACCACCAAGGGCACTTCAGGGTCAAAGGCCCTCACCGCCTCGGCGATGGCCCGGGCGGTTTCCCGGTCCCGGCAGGCTCTAAGGTACATGGCCCCATGGGGCTTCACGTGGTGGAGGCGTAGCCCCTCCGCCTTCAGAAAGGCGTAGAGGGCTCCTATCTGGTAGAGCACGTCCGCATATACCTCCTCAGGGCTCAGGGCCATGTCCCTGCGGCCAAAGCCCACCAGATCGGGGAAGCCTGGGTGGGCCCCCACCGCCACCCCATGGGCCTTGGCCAGGGCTACCGCCTCCCGCATCCGGACGGGGCTACCCCCATGAAAGCCGCAGGCCAGGTTCACCGAGGTCACCAGGGGGAAGATCTCCCGGTCGTGACCGTAGGTGAAGGCCCCGTAGGACTCTCCAGCATCGGCGTTGAGGTCTATGAACATGCCGACCTCCTTTCCTTACAGAGTAAGCTTAACCTCCGTCCCCCCGCAGAAGAGGTCCAACGTGGCAATGGCTTCGGGCACATGCGCCCAGGTAGCCCCTATGGGTCCTTGCCGGGAATCCCGTCTGCAAAGGGATGACCTGCACCCTATCCCCCGGTCATGGTGCGGGGCAGCCAGGTGGCCATTCCGGGAAACAGCATGAGGAGAACCACCATAAGGAGCAGTACCCCCATGAAGGGGAAGGCATACCGGGCGATATGGAAGAGGTCCTCCCCGGTTAAGGACTGGATGACGAAGAGGTTGAAGCCCACAGGAGGAGTGATCTGGGCCAGTTCCACCATGATCACCAGATACACCCCGAACCACAAGGGGTCCACGCCAATGGCCTTCACCACGGGAAGGATCACGCTGATGGTGAGGACCACGATGGAGATCCCGTCCAGAAACCAGCCCAGAACGAGGTAAACCAAGCTCAGGAAGAAGATGAGGGCCACGGGGGTGATCCCGGCCTCCACCGCCCAGGTGGCCAAGGCCCTGGGGATCCCGGTGAACCCCATGGCCAGGGTCAAAACCCCGGCCCCTGCCAGGATCAGGCCGATCATGCTGGTGGTGCGTATGGCTCCCATCAGGCTTTCCCAGAACATCCTGGGGGATAGCTCCCGGTTTAGCCCCGCCAGGAGGAGGGACCCCGCTACCCCTATGGCCGCCGCCTCCGTGGGGGTGGCTACCCCAAGATAGATGGAGCCCAGGACCAGGAGGATGAGAAAGAGCACAGGGAAAACGGCCAGAAGGCCACCCAAAGTCTGGCCGAGGGGCGTCCTGGGTTCCTGGGGCAGTTGGCGGCGGTAGAGAAAGGCCAGGAGGGCCACCAGGAACATAAAGAGCAAGGTCAAGACCGCTCCGGGTACCACCCCGGCCATGAAAAGCCGGGCTACGGAAACCTCGGCCATGACCCCGTAGACGATCATGATGACGCTGGGGGGGATGAGGAAGCCCAAGGTTCCGGCCCCGGCCAAGGAGCCCAAGGCCAGGGGCTTGGGATAACCCCGGCGCAGGAGTTCGGGTAGGGTGAAGCGGCCCACGGTGGCGGTGGTGGCAGCGGAGGAGCCGATGACGGCAGCGAAGAGGGCACTGGCCACCACGTTCACATGGAGTAGCCCCCCAGGAAGGCGGGAGAGGAGGGGGCTTAGCCCCTGGAAGAGCCCTTGGGCCAGCCGGGAGCGGTAGAGAACCTCCCCCATCCACACGAAAAGGGGCAAGGCGGCCAGGCTCCATCCGGAGGTGGCGGACCATAGGGCGGTGGCCAGGTTGGACCCTGGGGGGGCGGTGGTGAAGAAGGCCAGGCCCGCCAGGCCCACCAGGAGGAGGGCCAAACCCACGTAGACCCCCAGGGCCAGGAGGAGGAAAAGGAGGCCCACCAGGATAAGGCCCTCCAGGAGAAGGCTCATCCCTCCACCCCCTGTACGGCCTTAAGCCAGGCCTCGAGGAGGGCAAGGGTGAAGAGGCTAAGGCCCAGCGCCAGAAAGCTTTGGGGTAGCCACAGGGGAAGGGGGAGAAGGCCTGGAGCCAGGTCCCCGTAGTGGAAACTCTCCGCCACCTTTAGCCACGCCTGAACGGAGGCATAAAAGGCAGCCAGGAATCCCAGCCCCAGGGCGAAGGTTTGCAGCGGACGACGGGCCTTAGGGGGAAGCTTTCCCAACAAGAGCCGCACCTGGATATGCCCCCCGGCCCTCAGGGTGGGGGCAAGGCCCAGGAAGATGAGGCCAGCGGTGGCGAACCCGGCCATCTCCAGAGCCGAGGGCACCACGAAGCCCAGATACCGCCCCGCCACCTGGGCCAGGATCACCAGGAGGATAAAAAGGCCCATGAGGGCCGCCAGGAGCTGGGATAGGCGGAAGAGGCCCTCGAGGGCCTTTCCCAAGAGGTTCATCGTCCAAGGTACTGGCGGTAGACCTTCACCCCGGTAGCCCCCGCCTGCTTCTGCCACTCCAGGATCATGGTCTGCCCCACCTTCTTGAGGTCGGCCAGGAGGGCAGGGGAGGGTTTCACCACCTGCATGCCCCGGCTTGCCAGGGTCTGGAGGGCCTTCTCCTCCTGTTCCTGGCTCAGCCGCCAGCCCCGCTCCTCCGCCCGCTTGGCCGCCTGCACCAGGGCTTCCCGGTCCTGGGGGGAGAGGCTTTCAAAGGCCCGCCGGCCGATGACCACCATGTTCTTGGGGATCCAGGCCTTCACGTCGTAGAAGTAACGGGCGAAATCCCAGGCCTGGCTGTCCACCCCGGTGACCGGGGAGGTAATCATGGCCTCCACGATCCCGGTGGCGAAGGCCTGGGGGATGTCGGCGGCTTCCACCTGCACCGGGTGCATGCTTAGGAGTTCTGCCAACCGGGCGGTGGCGGGGTTGTAGGCCCGGAACCGCATGCCCCTTAGATCTGCCCCTGTGTTCACGGGCCGCTTGGTATAAAGCCCCTGAGGCGGCCAGGGAACGGCGTAGAGAAGGACCACTCCCCTTTGGGCCAGCCACTTTTCCACCTCAGGGCGCTGGGCCTGGTAAAGCCGGCGGGCCTCCTCGTAGCTGGTGGCCACAAAGGGGATGGAGTCCAGGTTGAAGATGGGGTTTTCGTTGGCCAGGAGGGACATCAGCACCTCCCCCATCTGCACCTGCCCGTTCCTCACCGCGGGCAGGATCTGGGGATGGGGGAAGAGGGAGCCTCCGGGGTGGACGGTGATCTTCAGCCGGCCCCCCGTGGCCTCCTCCACTTCCTTTACGAACTGCTGAATGTTCTGGGTGTGGAAGTTGGCCGGGGGATACGGGCTGGCCATGTTCCAGCTCTGGGCCTGGGCTGCTACTGCCAATAAGGCTAGGCCTGCTAAAAGGATCCGCATACCTATGCACCTCCTATCCCATGCTACCGCTTGGGTACCCGGTCCACGAACTCGTTGGTGTAGGTGCGTTTGAGGTCGATCTTGGCCCGGGCCACGTTGGGGTCAAAGGCGGAAAGTACCGTGAGGGGCCTTAAAGGAGCCGTGTCGCTAAAGCGCCCCGTGGGAGAGAAGGCCTCCAGGGAGTTCCTGAGGACCTTGAGGTAGAGGGCCCGGTCACCCAGGAAGTACTCCTCCGGTAATACGGCGGCGATTTCCTCTGGGGTCTTGCCCTGCATCCACCTGAGGCCCCGCACCATGGCGTTCACCAGGCGCTGGGCGGTGTCGGGGTTCTTCTCCAGCCAGGCCCGGGTGGTGTAGAGGACGGCGGCGGGGTACTCCCCGCCCAAAACCTCCCGGGTTCCCTTGGTGGAGCGGGTGTCCGCCAGGATCTTGATGAGGCCCCTTTCCTCCAGAAGGGTGATGGCGGGTTCCACGTTGGAGATGGCGTCCACTTGGCGGTTTTGCACCGCGGCCACCGCCTGGGCCCCCACGGAAACGCCGATCACGGACACGTCCGTGGGCTTAAGCCCGTTTTTCACCAGGAGGTAGTTGAGGAAGAAGTGGGTGGAGCTTCCGGGGGCCGTGACCCCCACCTTCCGACCCTTGAGGTCGGCAATGCTTCGCACCTGGTCCGCTAGGTCCGAGCGCACCCCCAGCACGATGGCCGGATAGCGCCCCACCTGCACGAAGGCCACGATGTCCCTGCCCTGGGCCTGCATCTGGATGGTGTGGTCGTAAAAGCCCATGACCACTTCCACGCTTCCCCCCACCAGGGCCTGGAGGGCCCTCGAGCCCGCCTGCAGGTCCTGGATCACCACGTCCAGGCCTTCTTCCTTGAAGTATCCCAGGCGCTCCACCACGGTGAGGGGTAGGTAGACCACCGCTGTTTTTCCCCCCACTCCCAAGACCACCCGCTTCTGGGCTAGGCCCACCGCCAAGAGCAACACCAAAAGCGCCACAACCAGCCTCCTCATATTCCCTCCTTTCCTCCTTTTGAACGCTATTCCCCCTCCATTCTAGGACGCCAGCGGACTAGACGCCCTTCCACCTGGCCCACCACGGCATCCAGCAGCAACACGAAGGCCATGAGCACCACCATGCCGGCGAAGACCCCGGTGGTGTCAAAGACCCCCTCCGCCTGGGCGATGAGGTAACCCAGGCCGGCGGCGCTTCCCAGGTACTCCCCCACCACGGCCCCGATCACCGCGAAGCCGATGGAGGTCCTTAAGCTGGAGAAGATCCAGCTGGCCGCGGAGGGAAGATAGACGTGGCGGAGGAGGTGGCCAGGGCGGGCCCCCAGGAGCCTGGCGTTTTGCAGGACCACAGGGCTCACCTCCTTAACCCCCTGATAGGTGTTGAAGAAGGCCACGAAAAAGACCAGGGTGACCCCCAGGGCCACCTTGGAGAGCACCCCCAGGCCGAACCAAAGGGTGAAGATGGGGGCTAAGACTACCCGAGGGATGGCGTTTAAGGCCTTGATGTAAGGGTCTAAGACCGCCGCCACACTGGGGGCCAAGGCCAGCCAAAGCCCCAAGACCACCCCGAGTAGGGTTCCGAGGAAAAAGGCCAGGAGCATCTCCAGGGTGGTGATGTAAAGGTGGGGGTAGATCTCCCCGGTGCTGAACCAGCGCCAGACCCTTCCCGCGATCTCGGAGGGCTTGGAGAAGAAGAAGGGGTCCAGACGGCCGGTCCTGGAGGCCCACTCCCACCAGGCGAGGAAGAAGAGGAGCAACCCTGCCTGCCAAAGCCGTAGCCTAAGCCCCCGCATGGGCCCGCATCACCTCCCCCCTTAGGAGCTCCCAGATCTCCCGGTGCAGGCGCAAGAACTCCGGGGTAAGCCGGATCTCCGCCACATCCCGGGGCCGGGGAAGGGGTATGGGGAACTCCCCGATGACCCGGGAGCGGGGCCCCGCCGACATGACCACCACCCGGTCGGAAAGGGCGATGGCTTCCTCCAGGTCGTGGGTGACGAAGAGCACGGTCTTGCGATCCTCCTGCCAGAGCCTGAGGAGCTCGTTCTCCATGAGCTGCCGCGTCTGCACGTCCAGGGCGGAAAAGGGCTCGTCCATGAGGAGGAGCCTGGGGTTGGCGATGAGCACCTGGGCCAACCCCACCCGCTTGCGCATCCCCCCGGAAAGCTGGTGGGGATAGTGGCGGGGAAACCGTCCCAAACCCACCTTCTCCAGCCAGGCCTGGGCCCTTTCCCGGGCTTCCCTCCAGGACTGGCCCCGGAAGACCAGGGGCAAGGCCACGTTGTCCAGGGCGGTCTTCCAGGGCAGGATGGCGTCCTGTTGGAAAAGGTAGCCCGCCACAGGGTTCAACCCCCTAAGGGGCCTCCCCTCCAGGAGGACCTCCCCTTGGGTGGGGGCCAGAAGCCCCGCCGCCGCGTTTAGGAGGGTGCTCTTCCCGCACCCCGTGGGGCCCACCAGGCTCACGAACTCGCCTGGGGCCAGGCGGAGGCTCACCCCTTCCACAGCCACATAGGAGCCAAAGGCCACGGAAACCTGCTTAAACTCCAGGAAGCTCATGCGTAGTACTCGGGGTTGGGCTTTATGCCTAAAGCGTTGAGGAGGCGATTGGTGAAGTTGAACATGGCAGCCACCTCTGCCGCCTCGAGGATGGCCTCGTCGCTCAGACCCGCTTCCCTCAAGGGGACAAGGTCCTCCTCGGTCATGGCGTAATGCTGGTGGGTGACCTTGAGGGCAAACTGCACCAGGGCCCGCATCCTTTTAGGCATCTCCGCCCTGCGAGGGTTGGCGGCCAAAACCTCTGGGAGCGCCCCATCCCCGGTGCGGTCCTCGAGGTAGCGCTTGTGGCTGGCCACGCAGTACTCGCACCGGTTCTCCCCGCTGATGGCCACGGCCATGGCCTCCCGTTCCTCCCGGCTGAGGAGGCCCTCCCCCCGCATGAGGGCGTCATAGTACCGGAACCAGAGGAGAAACCTGGGGCTCAGGGCAAAGGCCCTAGCCACGTTGGGCACAAAGCCCGTTTTCTCCCGGAACCGGGCGAAAAGCTCCCGGACCTCTGGGGCGAGCTCCCCTTCCTCCGGAACCCGTAGCCAGGAGATCACCATACCGCCACCGCCCGCACGGGCCCCCCAGAGGCCCCCCGGTGCTTGGGGGCTCCCACGAAGATAAGAGCCCCAGCAGGGGGCACCTGGGCCAGGTTGGCCAGGTTTTCCAAGCCGTACTTTCCTGCTCCTAGCAGGGTTACGTGGGCCTTAAAGTCCTTGGAGGGGCCGAAGTCCAGGGAAAGGGTATCCACGCCTACCCCCGCGATCTCCCGCTCCCGCACCAGAAACTCCGCCGCCTCCGGGGAGAGGCCGGGGAAGTGAAGGGTGCCCGAGGCGTCCTGGTTCAAAAAGGCCCTGGGGTCGCGCCAGCGGGCCTCCCAGCCGGAGTGCATAGCCACCAATGCTCCCTTGGGCAGGCGGCCATGCTGGCGCTCGTAGGCCAGGATGTCGTCCACGCTCACCTGGGCATCCGGGTTACGGGCGGCCTTCTCATGGATGTGGATCACGGCCAGGGGGGCGATGAGGGTTTCCACGGGTAGCTTTTCCGCGGTGAGCCCCCCTTCCGCGAAGTGGGCGGGGGCGTCCATATGGGTTCCCGAGTGCTCCCAGAAATCTATGCGGTTGCCGTAGTACCCGTTTTGCCGCACCGTGACCAGGGTGGTGATGCGCATGGGTTCGGCTCCTGGGAAGAGGGGGATCTCCGGGGAGAGCTCGTGGGTGAGGTCCACCGCCCGGCTGAAGGCCTTGCCCGGCACCTGCGCCTGGGCCACGGCCCGGCTTGCAAGAAACCCCAGGCCCGCGCCCAGGAGGGCCCTACGGGAGATCTGCTTGGCCACTTCCTCCATCACCAGAGGGGCACACATGGTTTCCTCCTTTGTCAGGGGCAAGTTACCACGTGCCTGCAAAGGTATGCAAGCCCCTAACGCCGGGGATCCAGGCGGTCCCGGAGGCCATCCCCCAGGAGGTTAAAGCCCAAGACGGCCAGGGAAAGGGCCAGCCCGGGAACCAGGGCCGGATAGGGGGAAAGGGTAAGGAAGCTTTGGGCTTCCCGGAGCATCCGGCCAAGGCTCGGGCTTGGGGGTTGGACGCCAAGGCCCAGGTGGGAGAGTATGCTGGCCTAAACGAAAGGAGGTGGCGGTGAACTACCGGCAACTTTTTGACCTAGAGGGGCAGGTGGCCATGGTGGTGGGGGCGGCCTCCGGAATCGGGCGGGCCTCCGCGGAGGCCCTGGCGGCCTTTGGGGCCAAGGTAATGCTGGCGGACCGGGATGAAGGGGGCCTGGAGGAGACCCTCGAGGCCATCCGCGAGCAGGGAGGGGTGGCGGAGGCCCACCTCCTCGACCTGGCGGCCAGGGGAGAGGCCGAGGCCCTGGTGGGGAGGGTGCACCGGACCTATGGCCGGCTGGACACCTTGGTTTCCACCCCGGCCATCAATGTGCGCAAGCCCCTTCTGGACTACAGCGACGAGGAGATCGACCGGGTGGTGGACCTGAACCTGAAGGGGACCTTGCGGCTTTTAAGGGCTGGGGGGCGGGTGATGCGGGAGCAAAGGGGGGGAAGCCTCATCGCCTTTGCCTCCATAAGGGCCTTGGTGGTGGAACCGGGACAAGGGGTTTATGCGGCCACCAAGGCGGGGATCCTTCAGATTATGCGCACCTTGGCTGCCGAGCTCGGGCCCTTTGGGGTGCGGGCCAACGCCATCGCCCCCGGGCCCATAGAAACTCCCCTCACCGCTCCCATCAAAGCCCACCCGGATTGGTACCGGGCCTATGCGGAGAAAACCGCTCTCTTACGCTGGGGAAGGCCCGAGGAGGTGGCCATGGCGGTGGTGTTCCTGGCCTCACCCGCCTCCAGTTACGTGACCGGCACCCTTTTCCTGGTGGATGGGGGTTGGACGGCGGTGGACGGGCGCTTCACCCCGCCCCTTTAAGGTTTTCGCCAAGTTTGGGCCCTAGCCCTTCAGGGCCACCAGGACCATCCGGCGCTTGATGAGGGTCAGGCCCCCTGGCCCTTCCCGGACCACCAGGGAGCGGGTCCCGGGGAAGGCCTGGGCCAGAACTTCCTCCGCCCGCTTAGCCTCCCACCCCTCCGGGTCAAGGGGATAGAGCCAATCTAGCCAGGCGACCTCCTCCTCAAACGCCTCGAGGTGAAGAAGGTTCAAGCCCACGTCCCCGATGAGCCCCAGCCACTCCTCCACGGTATACGCCCGTACGTGGGAGTTGTCCCGGGTTGCCTCGAGGGCATTGAAGAGATGGGCGGCCTCTGGGTTTTCCGGGGCCACCATATCGGCGATTCCCAAGCGGCCTCCTGGCCTTAGCACCCTGGCCATCTCGGTCAGGGCCCTAGGGAGGTGGGGAAAGTGATGGGCGGCCCTCCGGGTGGTCACCAGGTGGAACTCCTCCTCAGGAAAGGGCAGGGACTCGGCGTCCCCCACCAGGAAGCGGACATTGCCCAGGCCCCGTTCGTGGGCGGCCTGAGCGAAGGGCATGGCCATCGCTGGGGTCAGGTCGAGCCCGATGACTTCCCGCACAAGGGGGGCTAGGGCCAGGGCGGTGTGGCCGGAAGAGGCTCCCTGGGCGGCCACGGCCCCGGCGGTGGGGATCCTGCTCACGGTTCTGGGCTTCAACCTCCTGGGGGATGGGCCAAGGGACGTGTGGGATCCTTAGGGGACGCTAGGCTACCCGTTCCCCTTCCAGGTACACCTCCACCACCCTCAGGGCCTCGTCCAGCACCACCAGGTCCGCCCGCTTGCCGGGGGCGATCTCCCCCCGGTCGGATAGGCCCAGGTACCGGGCCGGGTACAGGGATAGCCGCCTGCTGGCCTCCTCCAGGGGCAACCCCCAGGCCACCAGGTTCCTGAGGGCCCGGTCCAGGGTGAGGGTGCTCCCCGCCAGGGACTCCCCCAGCCACACCCCCTCCCCCCGCTTCTCCACCCGGTGGGCCCCCAAGGGGTAGACCCCATCCGGCATCCCCGCCGCCGCCACGGCATCGCTCACCCCGTAGAGCCCGGGGATGGCCCGCAGGGCCAGCCGGAGGGCGGCAGGGTGCACGTGGAGGCCATCGGGGATGATCTCCGCCCACGCCCCCCGCTCCAGGGCCAGGCCCACCACCCCCGGGGAGCGGTGGTGCAGGCCGGTCATGGCGTTGTAGAGGTGGGTGAAGCCCACCGCCCCCGCCTCCAGGGCGGACAGGGCCTCCCCGTAGCCCGCCTCCGTGTGCCCCAGCTGGACCCGGACGCCCCTTTCCGCCAGGAAGCGGATGAGCCCCAAGGCCCCGGGGAGCTCGGGGGCCAGGGTTACCACCCGTACAGGGGCCAGGGAGAGGAGGAGCTCGGCCGCCTCCCTATCAGGGGGGAGAGGGAAGGGGGGCTGGGCCCCCAGGCGGCCTGGGCTGAGGAAAGGACCTTCTAAATGGGCTCCCAGAAGGGCTTTCCCTAGGGGACCTTCCATGGCCTCTCGGATGCCCCTAAGAGCCTTTTCCAGCGACCCTAAGGGGGCGGTCACGGTGGTGGCCAAAAGGCCGGTGGTGCCGTGGCGGAGGTGGAAGCGCACCGTGGCCTCCACGCCCTCCTGGCCCTCCATCACCTCCCTGCCTCCTCCCCCGTGCACGTGGAGGTCCAGGAAGCCCGGGAGGATGTAGGGGCCCTCCACGGGGGCCTCCTCTAGGGCCTCGATGCGCTGGGAAAAGTGGAGCCGGCCCCGCAGGAAGCCGTGAGGGGTAAGGATGTGACCTTGCAGCATGCCTTTCTCCTAGTCTGGGTACACCACCTGGCCGGCCCTTAGGTTGCGCCCACCCGTGGCCCGGCCCAGCACGTTCACCTCCCCTATGGCGTACAGGTAGCCCAAGAGGGCGAAGGCCAGGGCCTTCCGTACCTTCGGGTTCCCCATGAGCTCCACGGGAAGCTCTTGGGAGAGAAGCCCCACCAGAACCCGGTTCCTCGCCCCACTCCCCGCCAATAGGACCCGGTCCACCCTGCCCACGAACCGGCGGTAGGCTAGGAAGATGCTTCTGGCGGTTAGCTCCAAAAGGGAGCGGAGGAGCGTCCCGGCTTCCTGGGGGAGGGGAGAGAGGTTCCCAAGCCACCAGACCTCCCGTCCCGTGGTCTTGGGTGGGGGGGCCTGGAAGTAGGGATGAGAAAGCCAGGCCCTGAGGGCCTCCTCATCAGGCTTGGCCTCCTCCGCCAGGGCCGTGGCCTCTTCCCAGCTGAGCCCTAGGGTGCCCGCAGCCTCGTCGAAAAGGCAGACCCCAGGCCCGGTGTCCAAGGCCAACAGGGAGCTGGGATCCTTTCCCTGGAAATAGGTCAGGTTGGAGATTCCCCCAAGGTTGTGCACGGCCTTGCGCTTTCCCGCCTCCCCGTAAAGGAGGAGGTCCGGATAGGCCACCAGGGGAGCCCCTTGGCCTCCTGCGGCCAGGTCCATGCCCCGGAAGCCGTGGACCACCGGCACCTTAAGGCCCAGGGCCAGGTGGCTGGGCTCCCCCAGCTGGAAGGTGGCCCGGGGTGGCTCATGCCAGACGGTCTGGCCCGAAAGGGCCACCAAGTGAGCGCTTCCCTTGAAAGGGAGCGCGGCCTCCAGATAGAACCGCCCCAGGTCGTGGTGGAGGAGGGCGAGCTCCCGGGTGTCCCCGTGGCGCATGGCCCGAAGCACCCGGGTCCTAAGCTCCTCCGGGTAGGCCACCTCCCGGTGGGCCAGGACCCGGTGAACCACATCCGGAGGGGAGCCCGTGAACTCCGCCAGAACCAGGTCCACCCCGTCGGCGCTGGTTCCCGACATGAGGCCCAGTACCCTCATGAGAGCTCCACCAAGAGCTCGTACCGGTCGGCCCGGTACCAGCTTTTCACCCGTTCTATGGGCCTTCCGTCCTCCAGGTAGCTGATCCTTTCCAGGTGAAGGAGGGGGCTTCCTGCCTCCACCCCCAGGAGCCTGGCCTCTTCTCGGGCGGCCACGGCCCGGAGGCGTTGCAGGGCGCGCACGGGCCTAAGGCCCTTGGCCTCGAGGGCCCGGTAGAGGGAACCCGGGGGGGCCTCCTCCAGGGCCCAGGCGGGCAAGGTGGCCCGTTCCAGGGCCATGGGCTCCCCGTCCGCAAGCCTGAGGCGCACCAGGCGGAGCACCTCCTCCCCCGGGGATAGCCCCAGGGCCATGGCCTCCTCCGGGGTGGCCGGGCCCTTTTCCACTCCCAGGGTTCTTGTGCCGGGCCTCATCCCCAGGGCCTCCATCTCCTCGCTAAACCCCTTGAGCCGGGTGCGGAAGGTGGCCCTTTTGGCCACAAAGGTGCCGCTTCCTTGCCGGCGCACCACCAGGCCTTCCTCCTCCAGAAGGTCCAAGGCCTTGCGCACGCTGTCCCGGGATACCCCGAAGGCCTCGGACAAGGCCCGTTCTGGGGGGAGGGTGTCCTGGAAGTTGCCCTGCAGGATGCCTTCCCTGAGCCGCCGGGCCAGTTCCAGGTAAAGGGGGCCGTGGGCCATGGCGCCATTCTACCACTTGCCTACCAATGGCAGACCGTTATACACTTGGGGCCATGCGGGCCAGGGCCCTCTTGGAGGAGGCGGTGGTCCGGGGCGTGGTGCCTGGGCTGGCCTTTGGGGTGGTGTATGCCGATGGGCGCAGGGAGGCCTTCCACCTGGGCCTGGCTCAGCAGGTGCCTGAGCCCGTGCCCCTCGAGGAGGGCTTCTACTTTGACCTGGCGAGCCTTACCAAACCGCTTTTTACCTTGCGGGAGGTGTTGCGGGCGGTGGAGGAGGGCCTTTTGGATCTGGATGACCCCCTCTCCCAGCACCTCCCCGAGATCCTCTGGCTTAAGGACCATCCCCTTAAGGGGGTAAGCGTGCGGGCCCTTTTGGCCCACACCGCAGGCCTCCCCGCCTGGGAGGCTTTGTACACCTGGGGAGAGGGGGAGGCCCTAAAGGCCCGGGTGCTGCAACACCCCTGGCCCTTGGGGGAACCCACTTACTCCGACATCGGTTACATCCTCCTGGGGATCCTGCTGGAGCGGGTGCGGGGCAGGCCGCTAGCCCACTTTCCCCTACCGCCTGGCCTCACCTTTGCCCCTCCCAAGGAGCGGAGCGCGGCCACGGAGCTTTGCCCCTGGAGGAAGCGGGTGCTAAGGGGGGAGGTGCACGACGAAAACGCCTTTGCCCTTGGGGGGGCGGCCGGGCACGCGGGGCTTTTTGGCACCCTCGAGGGTGTGCTGGACCAGCTTTCGGCCATCCTCCAGGGCACCTGGCTTTCCCGGGCGGCCTTGGAGGAAATGGCAAGGCCCCATGGGGAAAGGCTTTTGGGCTGGGAGAGGAAAAGGCTTGGCTGGCAAGGGGGGAGCCTGGCCTCGGAAGGGGCCTTCGGCCACACGGGCTTCACCGGGGTGGGGCTATGGGTGGACCCCGTGCGGGGGTACGCCTGGGCCCTTTTGACCAACGCCGTGCATCCCACCCGGCACCGCCCCTCCCTGGCCCCCTTGCGGCGGGCGGTGGGAAATGCCCTGGCCGCGGAGGTGACATGACGGAGGATGTGGCCCAGCGCTACTTCATCCAGGGCCTTACCCTGGGAAGCCTTAAGGGGTAGGATGCTGGATCCCGCCTTTCAGACGGCCTTGCGGGAAGCCTTGGATCGGTATCCCACCCCCTTTTACGCCTACGACTGGGGGCGGATCCAGGCCCGGTGGGCGCGCCTGAGGGAAGCCTTCCCCTTTGCCCGCCTTTTCTACGCTTTGAAGGCCAATCCCCGCCTTGGGCTTCTTCGGCGCCTCAGGGCCCTCGGCCTCGGGGCCGAGGCGGTTTCCCTGGGGGAGGTGCTCAGGGCCTACCGGGTGGGCTTTAGTCCGGACCAGGTGGTGTGGAACGGTCCGGTGAAAACCCCTGAGGCCCTTTCCGCCCTGAGGGGACGGGCACCCCTTGTGGTGCTGGACTCCGAAGGGGATGTGGGGCGGGTGGCCCGGCACCTTCCCGAGGCCAGGGTGTTGCTGCGGGTGAACCCGGACCTCCCGGTGAGCACGCACGGGCACCTGGCCACCGGGAGGGGGGAAAGCCAGTTCGGGGTGTTGCCGGAGGCGGTGCCGGGGCTAGTGAGGTCCATCCGGGAACGGGGGTTAACCTTTTTGGGCCTTCACCTCCACCTGGGCTCGGCCCTGGGCCGGGTGGAGGATTTCCTGGAGGGCTATCGGGTCCTCGAGGCCCTCCATCCCCAGGTGGGGCCGGTGGAGGTCTTGGACCTGGGAGGGGGCTTCGCCTTGGACCTTCCCCTGGAGCTCCTAGGAGGACCCATGGGGAACCTGGCCCGGCTTTATGGGGCCCAGGTGTGGTTGGAGCCGGGAAGGTACCTGGTGGCCGAGGCGGGGGTCCTGGTGTCCAGGGTGGTGGGCCTCAAGGAGACCCGAAGGCGGTATGTCCTCCTGGACGCCGGGATGACCAGCCTCATCCGGCCTGCCCTTTA
This sequence comes from Thermus neutrinimicus, assembly GCF_022760955.1. NCBI lineage: Bacteria > Thermotogati > Deinococcota > Deinococci > Thermales > Thermaceae > Thermus > Thermus neutrinimicus. The sequence continues at coordinate 29,918 of NZ_JAKTNU010000005.1, read as the reverse complement.
TGGGGCCCGCCACCCCGTCCTGCCCCTTTACCCGCGAGGGGGCCGGGAGGAAGGGATTTTTGACCTGGCGGGTCCCGCTTGCGAGGCAGGCGACATCCTGGCCCGGGAGGTGCGCCTACCCGTGCCCCGGGAGGGGGAGGCCATTGCCATCCTCGAGGCGGGCGCCTATGGAAGCAGCATGAGCCTCCATTACCTGGATACCCCAAGGCCTTTGGAGCTCCTCTGGACGGGAGAGGGTTGGCAAGTGCTTCGGGCACAAGACCCTTGGGAGCGGCTTTGGGAGGGGGAGGCTTAGCCTGCTCACTCCAGCCGCCGGATCAACTTTCCCGTTTTGCCCTCCAGGGCTAAAAGCCACCATCCCTCCTGCGGAGGGCGGGGGAGGCTAAAGCCCTTGGGCACCGCCTGCCACGTTCCCCGGCGGTACCGAGCCACCAAGGAGGCCTGCCCGCCATACCCGGGCAGGACCCGCCAGAGAAGCCCGCCCTCCCCCCACCAGGCCCGCACCGGTCCCTGCCCCAGGCCCACGAGGCTTCCAGGACCCTGGTAGTAGGACCAAGTGGCCGGGCTTAGCACAGCGAGGCCTTCCGGGCCCACCTCCACCACCATGCCAGGGGCCAGGTAGGGGAGAAGGGGGGTGCGCACCTGTAGGGCCCGGCCACCCACCCAGAGGGTGTCCTCCTCAACCCCCTCCACCTGGCCGTAGTAACGGGGGGTGGACCGGTTATCCTCCTTGGCCTCATCCCTGCGCTTTTTCCCCTCCTCACTTTTCCTTTTCCCCCCTTCCTTCCCCTCTTCTCCCCATGCTGAGGGCAAGAGGGCCACAGCCAGGAGGGGGAGAAGCTTAACGAGAAAGGTCCGCCGCCTCACCGCGCCACCTCGGAAGCCTCAAGCGTACCCGCAAGCCCGGACGGGCATTTTCCAGTTCCAGCGTTCCGCCCAGGCGCTTCACCCCTTGCTCCACCAGGGCCAAGCCCAAGCCCAGCCCTTCCCGCTCTTTACGTTCCCGGAAAAAGGGCTGGGTCAAGTGGGGCAGGGCTTCTTCCGTCACCCCGGGCCCATGGTCCCTCACCTCTATGACCACCTCTTCCTTTCCACCGCCAACCCCGATCTCCACCGGGGGTGCCCCGTGGCGCTGGGCGTTTTCCAAGAGGTTATCCAGCATTCTTTCCAGCAGAAGGGGATGGGCAAGGATCCAGGCGGGCTCGGTGGGTCCTGGGTCCAGTTGGCCTAGCCCTGGACCACTTTCCGCAGCGGGAAGGTACCGAAACCGCACCCCCTCCTGACCCTTCAGGTAGTCCCTCAGGAACCCCGTAAGCTCTAGGGGAAGCAGGTCCACTTCCAGGTCCCCCTCCGCTCGGCTTAGGGCCAGGAGTCCCTCGAGGGTCCTTTCCATGCGGGCCAGGGCACCTTCCAGGTGGGGGAGGACCCGTTCTAAGGGGAGAAGACCTCCCTTGAGCGCCTCCACTTGGCTCCGGAGCACCGCCAGGGGGCTTCGGAGCTCGTGGGAAGCGTAGCGGGTGAGGAGCCTTTCCCGTTCCAGCGCTCCCCGGACCGCCTCCACCAGGCGGTTGAAGCTATGGATAACCCGGGCGAGTTCCCGTTCCCGGACCGGGGCCAGGGGTTTGGGAAAGCGAAGGGAGGAGAGGCTTTCCACCGCCTGGGCCAGCTCCTGCAGGGGCCTAGAAAGAACCCCGGCGAAGTAGGACCCGAGAAAGGCGGCCAGGAGCAGGAGGGGCAAGAGGAGGCTCAGGCTTGCCCTGAGATAGGTGCCAAGGGCCCGCCGGTACTCCTCAACCCGGAGGTGGACCTCTAACACGTACTCTTTCCAGGGGACCTTGGCCGTGCGCCAGGCATCTCCCTCCTTGGGGGCGAAACCTCCCTCCAGGATGGGCACTCCATCCCGGGAAAGGCGGAAGCCGAAGACATAATGGGTCCCCAGGAAGACATCCCCCTGGCTGAGCCTGGGGCCCGCATCGGTGATTTCCAAGGCTTTCAGGACCCGTCCCGTCACCTCCGCCAGGTCCAGGGCGATGTCCCGCTCCACCAGGTTGCGGAAGACCACGTACCCCAGAAGGAGGGAAAGGAGGCCGATGGCGGCGGCCAGAAGGAAGAAGGCATAGGCTAAGCGGGCCCTAAGGCTCATGGCTTCCCCAGGCGGTAGCCCCCGGGTACCCTTTCCACCACCCAAGGGGCGAGGCTTTGGCGGAGCTTTTGCACGTACACCCGGAGCACCGCATCCGTTTCGGCTCCCGGGAAGAGCCGCTCGAGGAGCTCCTCACGGCTAAAGGTCCTGTCGGGGTTTTGCGCCAGGAGTTCCAGGAGGGCAAAGGCCTTGGGGGAAAGGGCCACCTCCCTCCCGCCCAGGGTCACCCGCCTGGCCACCAGATCCACCTCGAGGGGGCCCCTTCTCAGGATACGTCCCTTGAAATCGGCGTGCCTGCGGGCGAGGGCCTTGACCCGGGCCAGGAGCTCCTCCAGGTGGAAGGGCTTCACCAGGTAGTCGTCCCCACCCAGCTCCAGGCCATGGATGCGGTCCTGGAGGGCATCCCTCGCGGTGAGGAACAGGATGCCCCCGCGGAAGCCCCCTTGGCGCAGGGTCTCGGCGAAGCGGAACCCTGCATCCTCTCCCTCGGGGAGCATGATGTCTAGGACAAGCACGTCGGGCTCTCCCTCTGCCAGAAGCTCCCAGGCCTCTTGGAGGCTCTTCGCCCCTTGTACCTGGTACCGCTCCCGCTTAAGCAGGGCCAGGATAGGCTCCAAAATCCCAGGCTCGTCCTCCACCACCAAAACCCTCATGGTGTGCGCACGTAAAGGGCCAAGGCCCCAAGGATACCCAGGCCACTCAGGGCTAAGGGGGCCAGGGGTGGGGGAGGGGTTTCCTTTTCCCCCTCTTCCCCTAGGCCCGGGTAGGCGAAGTACTCCCTGCCTTCCTTGTCCACCAGTTGCACCCTGGCCGGCGCCAGGGCCTCCAGGGCTTCCTCTGCATGCTGAACAAGGCCCACAAGCCCGGTACCCCCCACGAGGAGGAGTAGGCCTACGGCCCAAAACCGCCCTCCCCTCACCCAAAGGCCTAGGAGGACTACCCCTGCTCCCACTGCCGCCGCCAGGGGCGCCAGGGCCTGGATGCCCTCGGTGTGCCCTGTGAGGAGGAGCTCCGCCAGGAGGGTTAGGAAACCCAAGGCGGCGAAGAGGGCGACAAGTTCGGGAAACCGCTTCAGCAATACCTCACGCATGGGTACCTCCTTCAGTGTTTCCTATCCCAGGCCTCTCCGTCCAGCCCGTGGCAGTAGGCGCAGAAGTTGGCGGGCAGGACCAGGTTAAAGGCCTTCTCGTCCTCAGGGTTTTGAATCAGGGCCAGCTGGGCCTTCTGGAAGGCTTGCACCTGGGCCACCTCCTTGGCGGAGATGCTCAGGGCCCCCCGGTGGCAGGTGGCGCATTCCCTGGCTCCACCGTGTTCCGCCTTGTCCCCATGGCCCTGAGTAAAGTCTTGCCCGTGGTCCTTGGGGGCATGGCACTGGCCGCAGGAGGCGTCGCCCTTGCGGCCAAAAGCGGTGAAGATGGGGTCCTTAAGGGAGCTTTGACTTCCAGCAACCCTTCCGGGGTGGGTTTTGCCGTCGTGACAGGTGGCGCAAAAGCGGCCTAAGGAGTTGGCCCCGTGGGCCTCGAGGGCCGGGCTTGGGGCCAGGCTCTTCCAGGCCTTATTCTCGTCTAAGGCCGTGTGGCAGGTATCGCAGGTGCTACCCTTGGCCCCTAGGGCGGCAAAGTGGCGCTCGTGGCTAAAGACCACCCGGCTGGCCTCTTTGGGTTGAAAAACCTTGACCAGATCCTGAGGCGCTTGCCACTGCTTTTTGGGCTTGAGCTGACCGTATTTCACCTCCACGTACTGGCCGGGGATCAGGGAAACTCCCGGAGGAAGGGGGGCGCCGTTCGAGAGGAAGGCTTGGGCTTTTTCCGCATCCCAACGCACGTAGAGGTAGCGCTCCCCTTCCCCGGCCAGGGCTAGGCCCAAGAGGAGTACGGGCCAAAGCCTCCTCACTTGGCCACCCCCTGTCCCTTCACCCGCACCACCACCCGGTCCTGCACCCGCATGCCCATGAAGCTAGGGGCCTTGAGCCCGTAGTCGCTGAGGAGGAGTTCCCACTCCCCTTCGAAGCGCAGGATCCGCCCACCCTCCAGGGTATGGCGCACGGGCACGGTCACCCTTCGTTCCACCCCGTGGAGGCTGAGAACCCCATGAACCAGGTTCTGGTTGGCATCCCAGCCTTGGATGAGCAGGCAGGCCTGGGGGTACCGGTCCACTTGGAACATCTCCCGAGTATGGCGGTCCCGCAGGGGCTCCTTGGAATCCCATGCGGAAAGGTCCACGCAGACCCTGCCTTGGAGAAGGCCCTTGCCGGGCTCAAAGGACACCACCCCCTCCAGGCTCGGGTTGACCCCGCGGAAGGTTCCCAAGGGGGCCCGGGCCTCATAGGTGGCCTCCCCCTGTACCTGGAAGTTGGCCGCCATGGCCCATCCCAGCAACCAAAGCATGGCTATTCCTCGCACCATGGCCTCACCTCCCACCTCGAGGCTAGAATCTAGGCGTAAATGGAACGTAAGAAGGTGGGGCCTCGAGGGCCCCACCCCAAGGTATGCCCGGCTAGCGGCGCTCGAGCTCTACCTTTACCGCATAGTACCGCCCTTCTTCCGTGCGGCTGGGGTCGAATTTGACCTCCACGTAATCCCCCACCTGGATGTCGGTGAAGGCGATGGGCCGATCGGGGTCATCCCGCTTGAGAATGGTGTTCGGGTCCACATAGAATCCCAGGCTCCCCAAGGCAAAGGTGCCTTGGCCGTGATCGATGGCGCTTACCGTTCCCTCGGCCTCCGCCTTGGCCGGGTAGCTCCTGGGGTACTTCACCTTCACCAGCTGGGGGTGGAAGAGGGTGGGGTCGTTGGCATCCACCTGGCCCTTGGCCTCCACGTAAACCCTATCCGCCAGGGTGCCAGTCACCCTGGCAGCGCTATAGTCCACGGTATAGCCCAGAAGCCCGAAGGTTTTGGCGGCCTCGTCAAGTCCAAGGATGGGGCCTTCCAGCTCTACCCGCCTCGAGGCCCCATACCCGTTGTTCCCCGAGGTCTTGAACGCCACCTTGGTGGCCAAGACCGTGGTCCCGGAAAGGGTTCCCTTCACCTCCACCCACACCCCCTCCGTGGGGGATCCCACCACCTTTGCCTGGGCGTAGTCCACCGTGTAGCCGTTCAAGGTGAAGCGTTTGGCCGCCTGGTCCAGGTTAGTGGCCCGGCCTTCCAGCTCCACCTGGGAGTCCTGGCCCGGGTGGCGCTCGATGTAGGTGGCGAGGACGCCACTTTCCGTGGCGGTACCCTGGACCTCCACCCAATCGCCCACCGCCAAATCGGAAGGGAGGAGGTTGCGGTAAGAACCCCCTACCTTTTCATAAATCCGGGTGTTGGCATCGGTGATTACCTGCTGCCCAAGGACCGTTAGGGTTCCGGCGTTCCCGTCCAGAGCGGCGATGGGGCCCTTGAGTTCCACCCGCACCTCGAGGCTCTGGAGGCGGAGGACGTTTCCCTGGTCGGTTCCCTGCGCCACCACCACCATCCCCGGCAGCACCGGGCCGCCATAGGCTTCCCCCTCCTTGATCAGGGGTACTCCTTGTAGGTCCAAAGGCTTGCCCAGAAGGGTGGGAATAGTTTCCGTGCCCCCCACCACTCCTGCCACCTGAACCGCCTGGGGAGCGGACCCCGAGGGGCTCATCTGGCAGGAGGCCAGGAGGGCTAGACCCAAGGCCAGCCAGACCAACCGGAGGGAAGGTGTTTCCTTTGCCATGGTTCACCTCCAACCTTGATGCTAATCCCTCCCCGTAAACGGAGCGTAAGCGGCCTAGGCTTTTGGTAGTCCGAGGGTAAACATGGCTCCGCCTTCGGGATGGTTACCCGCCTGGATTTGCCCTCCCATGGCTTCCACTAAGGCCTTGGCAATAGCTAGACCGAGCCCGCTTCCTCCCCGAGACCGAGCGGGATCACCCCGGTAAAAGCGACGGAAGACGGCCTCCTCTTCTCCGGGCTTCAGCCCAGGCCCAGTATCCCGGACGGTCAGGCGTACCCATCCCTCTTCCTGGGAAAGTTCCAGGGTGACCGTACCGCCTTCAGGGGTATAGCGGAGGGCGTTGTCCATTAGGTTGTTGAGGATGCGTAGGAAGGCCTCCCTATCCGCCCGGATAAGAGGGGCCTCCCCTTTTAAGGCCAGGCGCACTCCTTTAGCCCCTGCCCGAGAGGCATGGGCCTGGAGTACCTCCAGGGCCAAGGCCCCGGGATGCAAGGGCTCTAAGGAGAGGTGCAGTCCCCCGGCTTCGGCCAGGCTCAGGAGGCGGATGTCCTCCACCAAACGGGAGAGAAGGTGGACCTCTCCCTGCAGTCGCCTTAAGTGTTCGGGCGTGCAAGGAAGGAGGCCGTCCTCTAGGGCCTCGAGGTCCGCCTGCAACACCGTGAGGGGGGTACGGAGGTCGTGGGCGATGTCCGAGAGAAGCAACTTTTCCTGGGCTTCCTTCTGAGCCAGCTCCTCCAGGAGCTGGTTAAACCCTTGGGCCAGCTGAGCCAGCTCGTCCCGTCCCTTCACCCGGGCCCGGCGGGTCCGGTTCCCCTGACGGTAGGCCTCAGCGGTTCGTGAAAGTTCCCGCACTGGTTGGACTAGGCCCAGGGCCAAAAGGGTTCCCGTTCCCAAGCCTAGGAGCAAAGCGGCTCCTGCTGAGAGGGCGATGGAGGACCTAAGTTCGGCTAACATCCTTCCCTGTCGTAGCCCTGGGCGAGGCGCCAAGGGATTACCTGGACCGGCTCCTAGTGCGAAAGCTCTTTCCAGGTGGCCCGAGGCAACTTTGTAGGCTAGAAAGCCCGATAGCCCAGCCACCAGGAGGGCGACTAGGGCCATGGATAGGGCAAGGCGCGTCGTGAGGCTCATAGCGTTTCCCTTAAGCGGTACCCGTAGCCCCGGATGGTTTCCACCATGGCGGCACAGGGGCCTAGGCGGGCTCGTAGGTTCTTCACATGGGCGTCCACGGTGCGTTCGTCGGCGTCGGTGCCCAGCCCCAAAAGTAGCTCCTCTCGGGTCAGGGCCTTTCCCGTCCGGCTGGCCAACAGGTAGAGGAGGCGCACTTGAATGGGGGTCAGGACGAGGTCCTTACCTTGGCAGCGCACACGAAAGGCCTCCAGGTCGATTTGCAAAGGGCCCACCTGCACGTGGCTGGGTAAGCGTACCAGGCCCTGGGCCCGGCGGAGGACCGCTTTGACCCGGGCCACCACCTCGCGGGGGCTGAAGGGCTTGACCACGTAGTCGTCTGCTCCCAGCTCGAGTCCCAAGAGCCGGTCCACCTCCTCTGCCTTGGCGGTAAGGACGATGATGGGGGTGCGGTCCTCTTGCCGGATGTGCTTGAGGACCTCGAGGCCATCCACTTTGGGTAGCATGAGGTCCAGGAGGATCAGGTCGGGCCGCGCACGCCGCCAGAGCTCCAGCGCCTTCTCTCCATCCCCTGCTCGTTCGGTTCGAAAGCCGTTTGCCCTCAAGTAGCGTTCCAGGGTGTCGGCAATCTGGGGCTCGTCTTCTACCACCAAAACCAGTTCGCCGGGCATGCCCATAGCTTATTCGAGGGGGCTCCCCCACCGTGGGGGAGCCCCTTGGGCTTTAGCTTATCTACCCCGCCAGGGGCCGAAGGGGCCGAAGCTACCCCCTTGAGGGAAGTAGGGGCAGGTGGGATACCCGGGGCCCTGGGGTGCGCCGGGACCCACGGGCTGGCCCGTACGGCGGCCGTAGGCCTGGGCTCCCCAGGCGGGACCATAGACGAAGCCTGCATTGGGCCCGATCTCCCGTTGGAGCATGGCCCGGACCACCTGTTGGGTGCGGGCCTTCATCATGGCCGCCTGGGCCTCAGTGAGAGCCCCGGACTTAACCGCCTCCTCGATGGCAGCGTTGCGGATCTCCATCAGTTGGGCTTCCAGCTTAGCGGGGTCCACTCCCAGCTCCTGGGCGATCTGGGCCAGGGTTTTCCCCTGTTGGTGCAGGGCGATGAGCTCTTCCGGGGTTACGCCCAAAAGGGCAGCCACCTCATCGTGGAGGGTTCCCGCAAGCCCCGTGGTCACTCCCAGCTGCGGGGAAGCCATACCGGTCCCTGGCACGTTGGGACCCCCAAGGCCCCCCCTAGGCCCGTAGGCCAGCGCCAACCCTACCGCCGCGAGCCCTACAATAGCGATCCAAGCTTTGCCTTTCATGATCCCTCTCCTTTCCGACCCGGGCTTCCTCACCCCAGGTCGGCTTAAGGCTAGGCCTGGTCGGGTGAAAGAGGGAGGCCGGTACTGTGAACAGAAGGTGAACGACTAGGTTTTAAGCAAGCTAAAAAGAGGCCAGTGTTTTTTGAGAAGTTCCGGGTGCCACTGTACCCCCAGGAAAAGGGGGTGGCCCTCCAGGGCCACCGCCTCCACCAGGCCATCCGGGGACAGGGCGATGGGTTTTAGGCCTCTTCCCAGTGCCTTGATCCCCTGGTGGTGGTAGGAGTTCACCCGGAAGCTAGGGGGGAAGAGGCGGGAGAGGGGGCTTTCGGCCACCAGCTTCACCCCATGGGCCAGGGCAGGAGGGGGACTTTTTTGTTGGTGCTGGATCTCGTGGAAGCCCTGGGCCTCGAGGTCCTGGTAAAGGGTTCCCCCCATGGCCACGTTCATCACCTGGATTCCCCGGCAAATCCCCAAGGTGGGAAGGCCCTTTTCCGCTCCGTAGCGAGCCAAGAAGATCTCGTGCTCGTCCCGCTCAGGAAGGACCTCGCCTAGCCTAGGATGGGGTTCTTCCCCAAAGCGATCCGGGTCCACATCCCCTCCCCCAGGTAGGAGCAGGCCGTCCAGGTGGGGGAGGATCTTCTCCAGGGCCTCCGGGCCCTGGGGCGGGAGGAGAACATAGGCCAGGCCCTGGGAGGAGAGGGCTTCCAGATAGAACTCCAAAAGGCCCCAGAACCTTTTGGCTAGGAGGCCCTCGGCCATGCGGTACTGGGTGGCGATGCCGATGAGGCGCATGGGCCCATGCTACGGCAAGGGAGGGTTTTGGGTGGGCGTCCTCGAGCTTTGGCCTCCTGGGGGTTTGCTAGCGGCCCATGTGGACCAGATAGCGGAAGCCCAGGGGGGGTATGCTCACCTCCCTCCGGTACGTGCGCCCCTCCAAGGGGTCTTGCCACCCTCCCGGGGGCAGGGGAAGGATGGTGGCCTCGAGGCCGCTGTTGAAGGCGGAAAGCACCTCCCCCTCCCCAGGCTCGCCCCGCAGGAAGGCCAGCAGGTGCCCCTCGCCAAGGTAGGTGCGGAACACCGCGCTCCTTAAGGCGGGAAGCTCCCGGCGCAGCTGGGCCAGCCCCTGGTAGAAGGCCAGGGTTTCCCCATGGCACCTCTCCCACTGAAGGGGATACCGCTGGAGATCATGGGGAGACTCGGCTGGCCGCTCCCCGGTGAAGCCGCACTCATCCCCCTGGAAGGTTACCGGGACCCCGGGGAGGGCATAGAGCAGGGCAACCGCAAGCCTTTGCCGGGCTCGGGATTCCGGGCTTGGGGTGTCCTTGAGGCCCCCGCCCCCGAGCTCGGTGAGCAGGCGGGCGGTGTCGTGGGAGGTGATCAGGTTGAAGCCCATGCCGGCCACGGCCTCGGGGTAAAGGGCGTATACCCGCGCCAGGTCCGCAAGGGCCCGGCGGGCGTTGTAGAGGGCCAGGTGGCCGCCTTTGGCGAACCGCAGGAGAATATCCCTGCCTATGGCGTAGTTCATGAGGGAGTCAAACTCGTCCCCTTGGAGCCAACTTGGGTCCCTCTGCCACACCTCCGCCACCAGGTAGGCATCGGGCCTGATGGCCTTCAGCTCGGCCCGCATGTCCCTAAAGAAGGCGTGGGGGTCCAGCACGTCCCCGGGCACATCCACCCGCACCCCGTCAAAACCAAAGCGGATCCAGTACTTGGCCACCTCCATCAGGTAACGCTTGACCCCGGGATGGGCGGTGTTCAGCTTGGGCAGGCTTCCCAGGCCCCACCATCCCTCGTAGGCGGCTCCGTCCCCGGGCACGAAGGGCCAGCGTTTGACAAAGTACCAGTTCCAATACGGGGAACGGGGGCCCCGCTTCACCACGTCCTGGAAGGCCCAAAAACCTAGGCCGGTGTGGTTGGGCACGAAGTCGAAGATCACCCGCATGCCCCGGCGGTGGGCCTCGTCCAAAACCCTTCGCAAAAGGTCCTTGTCACCAAACTTGGGTGAGACCTTAAGGTAGTCGTGGGTGTCGTAGCCGTGGGCTGAACCGGAGTCAAAAAGGGGATTGAAGTAGATCAGGGTCACCCCCAGGGCCTCGAGGTGGGGAAGCTTGGCCAAGACCCCGGCGAGATCCCCTCCGAAGTACTGGTGGCAACAGTGCAGGGGGGAAGGGGGGTCGGTCCAGCGGGAAAGGTGGGGTTTTGGACCTCCGGAGCGCTGCCAAAGGAGGTTGTACAGGTACTCGTCGCTCTCCAAGGCAAGGGCATCGTTTTGGGGATCCCCGTTGTAAAAGCGCTCGGGGAAGATCTGGTACCCCACGCCCCCGCCCACCCAGGGGACCTGGGAAAAGGGGCGGGTGGGAGGGCGGAAGGGCCCGAAGGCCTCCTCCTCCCCACCTTGGGTCTTGATGAGGATGCGGTAGGTCTCCGGTGCCGAAGGCAGCGCCACCCGCCACACCTCCGTTCCTGGGAAAACCAGCTGGCGGTGCATGGGGACCTTTCCCAGGAAGGGGGCCTCGAGCCAGGCGGCGGCCACCGCCCCTTCACCAGCGGTAAAGCGGAGGGAAAGCTTGCCGTCCGCCACGGAGACGTACTGGGCCTTTCCGGGGTCGTGGGCGAACTCCAGGGCTACGGGCCCTGTGGGAGGCGGGGATGGGGCCATGGCCTGGACCAGGATCACGGCGTTTTGGCCCCCAAACCCGTCGTCCACGCAACCCGCCGCCGTGGGGTCCACCATGGGCGTGCCGAAGGTGGGATCGTGGCACATGTCCTTGGGCCACTGGCCGTTGATGAAGAACTTGTACTGGTGTTCTCCAGGGTCCAGGTCCACGGTGACCGCCCAGGACCCGTTTTCCCTTTGCATGGGGGTTTCCCCCCACTGGTTGAAGGAGCCCCTTAGGCTGACCGACCGCACCTCGAGGCCAGGGGGAGGGGTGTAGCGGAAGGTGACCGGTACCGCCAGGGCTAGGCTTAGGCCTATCCAAACCGCCAGGATCCTCAGCATATGGCCTCCTGTCCCTGCAGCATAAAAGCGCTTCCATTATAGGCTAATCCTGGTGGAACCCCTCGCCCGCCGGAATGCTCCTGGCATCTGACCCCTAACCCGCGGGGCACAGGCCCCCCCCTTGGTCCAGCCGTGCGCGTGGAGCGGGCCTTGGGGCTCATCCCCATGGCCCTCGTGCAGGGCTAGAGCCTCGCCGGTTCTGGGGTGGGGGGAGGGCACCAAAGGGGATTGGGCGACCCTTTGGGGTAAGGGTGGGGCCCCTGCCCCCAATGTACCGCCGCAGGAGGGGATACCGGGGGGTAAACGGAGATGGGTTTTAGGGTCCAAGGAGGAGCCCTAGAACCATACCCGCCCCGTAGCCCAGCGAACCCCCGAGGAACAAAGCCCTTGCCGTGCTTTCAGGGGTAGGGGAGGGGGCCTCTTCGTTGAGGGCGTACGCTCCTGGTTTGCGCAGACGCACCCCAAGCCTCAAAGCCAAGGCGGCCATGGGAAATCCCGCGTTGGGGGAAGGGGTCTTGGGAGCCTCCCTAAAAAGCCTGAGCCAAAGCCTGGGGGGACATAGGAGGAGGCCGGTGATGCGAGCGGGAACCAGGTTAAGAAGGTCGTCGGCTCGGGCGGCCACGGTGCCCCGGGAGCCATGCTGGGGATAGCCCCACATGGCGTCGGCGGTGTTGGCATACCGGTACAGGGCTGCCCCGGCCAGACCGAAGAGGGCGTAGTAGAGGAGGGGGGCCAGGAGGCTATCCGAGAGGTTTTCCGCCAGGCTCTCCAAGGCTGCCTCCCGTATCTCCTCCGGGGAGAGGTCCTGCGTGGGGCGGCTCACGATCCGGGAAAGCCTGCCCCTGGCCTCCTCCAGGTCCCGGCCCAAGGAGGCTTCCACCGCCCGCACCTCCTCCAGGAGCATCCGCAAGCTGAAAAGGGGCTTTAGGAGAAACCCTAAGGCCACCCAGTCCCAGGCCAGGGGCCTCAGGAGGAGGTCCAGAAGGAGGGCGGGGAAGGTGAAGAGGAAAACCCCGAGGCCCCAGTAGAAGGCCCCGGACCAGAAACCCCGCACCCGGGGCCAGGCCCAGGCCAGGTACCGGCCCATGAGGACCACGGGATGAAAGCGGGCCGGGGGTTCCCCGAGGAGGGCATCCAGGAGGAGGGCGAGGAGAAGGGTCATGCTCCGGGCGCCAGCTGGTCCAAAACGCGCCTGGGCCAGTCCAGGATCAAGGCGCTTCCCGGTGGGATGAGGCCATCCTCCCCCAGAGCCCTTAAGGCCGCCCGGATCACCCCTCCGTGGGTAAAGAGAAGGGCGGGACCGGCAAGCCCTTCCAGAAAGCGGAAAACTCTTTCCTGGAAGGCCTCGAGGCTCTCCCCCCCAGGGGGGCTGAAGCCCTGGAACCGGAGGAGGGCCTCCTGGTACCCGCGCTCCAGCTCCTCCCACAGGGTACCCTCCAGGGCGCCAAAGTGGATCTCCCTCAAGGCGGGGGCCAGGCTTGGTTGGAAGCCCGCCAGGGTAGCGGTTTGCCAGGCCCGCTTTAGGTCCGAGCTATGGGCGGGGAAGGAGGGAAGCCTCCCCTTTAGGCCCAGGGCCTGGGCTTCCCCCAAGGGGGTAAGGGGCAGGTCGGTCCAGCCCAAAAGCCGGTGTTCCCGGTTCCACTGGGTCTCCCCGTGGCGCACCAACCAGAGCTCCACGGGCTTTAGCTTATACTCCGGGCGTATGGGGTACCAGGAGGTTCTAGAGGCGGCCCAGAAGCGCATGGACCGGCTTACCAAGCCGCCCCGGTCCTTAGGGTACCTGGAGGAGGTAGGGATACGGCTTGCCGCCATCCAGGGAAGGCTGAAACCGGAGCTGGGCCCAGGGGCGGTGGTGGTGGCCGCCGCCGACCACGGGGTGGTGGCGGAAGGGGTTTCCGCCTACCCCCAGGAGGTCACTTACCAGATGGTCCTGAACTTCCTCCGGGGAGGGGCGGCCATCAACCAGCTAGCCCAGGTGGCAGACTGCCAGGTCTACGTCCTGGACGTGGGGGTAAAGGGGGAGTTGCCTGACCATCCGGGTTTGCTTAAGCGTAAGGTGCGCCCGGGGACGGGAAACCTGGCCAGGGAGCCCGCCATGACGCTTCTGGAGGCGGAAAGGGCCTTAGAGGCGGGAAGGGAGGCGGCCCGTTGGGCCGTGGACCGGGGAGCCAGGGTGCTGGCGGCGGGAGACATGGGCATCGGCAACACCACCGCGGCCAGCGCCCTCACCGCTGCCCTCTTGGGCCTTGCCCCGGAGGCGGTGGTGGGCCCGGGCACGGGGGTGGGGGAGGAGGGTCTTGGGCGGAAACGGGAGGCGGTGGCCCGGGGTTTGAGCCGCCTGCGCCCGGGGATGCACCCCTTGGAGGTGGCGGCGGAGCTGGGAGGACTGGAGCTTTTGGCCATCGCGGGGGTCTATCTGGAGGGGTACGAAAGGGGTCTTCCCTTGGTCCTGGATGGCTTTCCCGTTTCCGCCGGGGCCCTTTTGGCCTTTAGGCTGAATCCCCGGGTAAAGGACCACCTCTTCGCCGGGCACAGGAGCCGGGAGCCCGGGCACCGGTACATCCTCGAGGCCCTGGGCCTAAGGCCCCTATTGGACCTGGACCTGGCCCTGGGGGAGGGAACAGGGGCGGTGCTGGCCATGCCTTTGCTGCGGGCGGCGGCCCGCATTCTGCACATGGCCACCTTCGAGGAGGCGGGGGTTTCCGACCGCGCCTAGGCCCATGCTCCGCGCCCTGCGCCTGGCCTTGGGCCTTCTCACCGTGTATCCCCTGGCCCCCAAGGGGACCAGTCCGGAGGACTTTCGGCGAAGTACCCTGTTCTTCCCCTTGGCGGGCTATGCCCTCGGGCTTCCCCTATTCCTCTTGGCCCTTCTCCCCCTTCCCCAGGGGTTCTTGGCGGCCTTGCTACTCGCCTGCCTTTTGGGCCTCACGGGGTTTTTGCACCTGGACGGGCTTCTGGACTCCGCCGATGCCCTTTTGGCCTCGAGATCCAAGGAGGAAAGGCTTCGCATCCTTAAGGACCCCCACCTGGGTCCCTTCGCCTTTGGGGTGGGGGGGCTTTACCTCCTCCTCCTTTGGCAGGCCTTGGCCCTGGGGCCCGAACCCCTTTTCCTCCTTCTCCTCCCCGGCTTCGCCCGCTTCGCCATCCTACCCTTCCTGAACCGGTATCCCCTTCTGCACCCGGGGATGGCTGGGCTCATCCGCGGGGGGCCGGTTTGGGGGGCCTTCCTCCTCGCCCTTCCCTTTCCCCTCCTTTACCCCTGGCCTGCCCTTTGGACCGTGCTCGCCGCCTACCTGGTGGCCCGCTTTGCGGTGGCCCGCCTGGGCGGGATCAACGGGGATGTCCTCGGGGCCATGATCGCCCTCTCGGAGCTTGGGGGCTTGTTAGGCTATGCCCTATGGAAGAGCCTAAGCGGGTGAAGCCGTACGTTAAGCCCGAGGGGGAGCGGTGGGGCCTCCTTTTGGTCTACACGGGGGACGGCAAGGGCAAAAGCACCGCCGCCTTCGGCCTGGCCCTAAGGGCCCATGGCCGGGGCCTAAACGTTCGCATCTTCCAGTTCCTTAAGCACCAAGGCGCCCGCTTTGGGGAGCACCGGGCCCTGGCCCGGCTGGGCATCCCCATAGAGGGCCTGGGGGATGGCTTCACCTGGAAAAGCCGGGACCTCAAGGCCTCCAAGGCCCTGGCCCAAGAGGGCTGGGAGCGGGCCAAGAAGGCCATCCTCTCGGGGGAGTGGGACCTGGTGGTCCTGGACGAGGCCACCTATCCCTTGCGCTACGGATGGGTTTCCCTGGAGGAGTTCGTGGATGTCCTAAAGCACCGGCCCTCCCACGTGCACGTGGTGGTGACGGGCCGGCTTGCCCCGGGGGCCCTGCTGGACGTGGCCGACACGGTCACGGAGATGCGCAAGGTCAAGCACGCCTTTGACCAAGGGGTTCCGGCGCAAAGGGGGATAGAGCACTAAAGCCTAAGGGCCCGGCCCGCCACCATGAGGTAAACCTCCTTTGCCTCCCGGGCGAAAAGGGCATTCACCTCCCCTAAGAGGTCCCGGTAGCGCTGGGCCAAGGGGTGGGCGGGCACGATCCCCATGCCCACCTCATTGCTCACGGCGATGACCCGCTTGCCGCTATGGCGTAGGGTTTCCAGGAACTGCCTGGCCTCCTCCAAGGGATCCAGGCCCCTTTCCAGAAGGTTGGCCACCCAGAGGGTCAGGCAATCCACCACCACCGTGGGGTGGTGGGCCTTGGCCAGGGCTTCCACCAGGTTCAGGGGTTCCTCCAGGGTTTGCCAGGTGGGGGGGCGCTCGGCCTGGTGGCGGGCGATCCTGGCCGTCATCTCCTCGTCCCGGGCCTCCGCGGTGGCGATGAGGGTGGCCAAGGGCCCGGCCAGGCGTTGGGCGTGGCGGCTTTTGCCGCTTTTCGCCCCGCCTAGGAGAAGGACGAGGCCGGGGCTAGGGGGAGGGTCTGGGGTCTTTGGCCAGGAGGCGAGGGACTGGGGTTTTCCCCCAAGCCCCAGGGCCCGGTGAAGGGCCTTCAGGTCCAGGTGGTTCTCCAGGGCTTGGGCCAGCTCTTCCAAGGAATCCTCCAGCCCCTTGGCCTCCTTACCGAAGAGGGCCCGTTGCACCCCGGGGTTTTCCAGGAGGCCGTGGAGCCAGGTGGCGAGGAGGGAGCCTTCCTGGTGGAGGAGGGGCAGGCCCTGGCCGTGGTGGATCTCGTACCCCTCCACCTCGAGGCCATTCAGGCTGCTCCAAAAGCCCCGCAAGCCCTCCAGGCGGATGCGCCTCTCTTCCAAGGTCTTGGACCCTTCCAGCCGCACCTGGAAGGGAAGTAGGCCGAGCCCGGGGAAGTGGCCGCATTTCTCCACCCCCTCCTCGTCCCAGATGGCCTCGGAAAGCATCTCCGCTCCGCCGCAGACCGCCAGCACCGGCTTGTTCTGGGCCAGGTGGCCTTGGATCAGGGGTAGGAAGCCCCTTAGCCAGGGGAGGTCCTCTGCGGGTAGCCGGCTTCCCGGAAGGATGAGGAGCCAGGCTCCTTCCGCCTCCTCGGGGGTGCGGGCGTGCACCAGTTGGGCCAGCTCGCTTAGGGGCCAAAACTCATCCAGGTTGGAGGTATGGGGGTAACGGAGCACCGCCACCTTGGGGCCCAGGCCCGGCTTTGGCCGATGGCGGAACCCATCCTCCTCGGGAAGCTCCAGCCCCAGCATGGGTAGGGTTCCCAGAACGGGTACCCCGGTCCACCCCTCCAGAAGCCCGTAGGCGGGCTTTAGAAGCTCCAGGTCTCCCCGAAACTTGTTGAGCACGAACCCCAGTAGCCGCTTCCGGTGCTCCCCGAGAAGGGCCCAGGTGCCGTAGAGGGCGGCCAAGGCGCCGCCCTGGTCCACATCCGTCACCAGCAGGGCCTTGGCCCCCGCCCACTCGGCCACCTTCAGGTTGGGAAGGTCGGGCCAAAGGTTTCGTTCCACGGGGCTTCCCGCCCCTTCCATCACCACCAGGTCGTACTCCTGGAGAAGCCCTTCTAGGGCCTCCCGCACCGTCCCATCCAGATGGGCCCGCCGCTCCTGCCAGGACAGGCGGGAGAGCTCCGGGCTGGCCCGGCCCAGGAGCATGACCTGGGAACCCCTTTCCCCCATGGGCTTCAGGAGCACGGGGTTCATGCGGGGCTCAGGGGGAACGCCCGCCGCCATGGCCTGGAGCCACTGGGCGCTGGCCATCTCCCCCCCCACCACCACCCGGGCGTGGTTGGACATGTTCTGGGCCTTGAAGGGGGCTACCCTTAGGCCCAGGCGCTGGAAGTGGCGGAGGAGTCCTGCCGTGAGGAGGCTTTTCCCCACGCCGCTTCCCGTGCCCCAGATGGCAAGCGCCTTGGCCCTCATGGCACTCCCCCACTGGGGCGGCCAGGACCTGCCCTATCCCCCCCGGGGACCAGACCGCGTCCTAGGGGATCCCGGTTCAAGGGTAGGCGGGCATGGGGGCTGAAGGGATAGAGGGCCTCCCATAGCCAAGCTGTCTCCTTGAGGCAAGGGGCCAGGTCCTTCATCCCCTCAGTGTACCCGGGCCAAGATCTCCTTTAGGGCTTGCAAAAGGGCCTGGATGGCCTCCTCCCTTTGGGCGGAAAGCCTGAGCCACTCCCCTAGGCCAAAGCTGGTGGCGTCCCGCACCCGGATGCCCTCTTCCCGGAGGGCTCTTGCCACCTCCGTGGCCCGACCCACCCGCACCAGGAGGAAGTTGGCGGGGCTTTCCCGCACCTCGAGGCCCAGGCCCCTCAGGCCCTGGGCCAGAAGGCGCCTAAGCCTTTGGAGCTCCCTTTTGCTCTTTTCCAGCCACGCCTGGGCCCTGGGGTCTAGGTGGCCTTCCAGGAGGGCTTCCCCGTACACGGAAACCGGCCAGGAAGGGGCCAGGTGCTGGAAATAGGTGAGGTCCAAGGGGGCTACCAGGTACCCGGCCCGCACCCCCGTAAGGCCATGGGCCTTGTTGGGGCCAAAGAGGAGCCAAGCTTCCTGGGGCAGGGGAGGAGGGCCCTCCAGGAGGGGATAATAGGCCAGGTCCAGGACCAAGGCTCCGCCCGCCCTTTCGGCCGCTTCCTCCAAAAAGGGGTAAACCTCCCCCGTGGGGTTGTTGGGCACGCAAAGAAAGGCCAGGGAGCTTCGCGGAAGAAGCCTTAGGAAGTCCTCCGGGGTTTCCGCCTCCCAAAGGGGTAGGTCCAGGGCCCTGGCGGCCCGGGCGTACTCGCTGAAGGTGGGCTTCAGGAGGAGGATGGGGCCCCTTAGGTAGTTCCAGCGGGCCAGGCGGTGGATGAGCTCGCTGCTGCCCGTGCCCACCGCCACCTGTTCCATGGTGACCCCGTGGGCTTCCGCCAGCATTTGCCGAAGGTTCCGGTAAAGGGGGTCGGGGTAGCGGCTTGGGTCCTTCGCCTCCAGGTACTCCAGGATCACGGGGTTGGGGCCCAGGGCGTTGGCGTTGGTGGAGAAGTCGTAAAGGGGCTCAGGCCCCCCGTCGGGACCGCCATGGATGGGCTTCAAGACGTCGTCCAACATAACCCCATGTTAGGGCGGGGTTCCTGAGGGCATCTTAGGTGGGGCGACGATCTCGGGTAGGGAAGGGGGGTGGCTTGGAAATGGCGGTGGACCAAGGTCTGGCCCCACGCCGCAGGAATGGGTGCCTGGCGTTAGGCGAGGATCCCCTAGGGTCGCATGGGAGGGATAGTCCAGGTGCCCTCTCCTCCGGTACCCCATCCGGCTGGCCAGGCGCACGTAGTGCCTGGGGTCCTGGGGGGGCGAGGACCGGGAAGGTGTAGCGGACCTCCTCCCCTGGGGGTGGGCCGTGGAACCGGCTGCGGGCCTCCAGGAGGGAGACAGGGCCTAAGGGTGTTCGCCGGAGCCCGACTAGGAAGCCGGGATGGCCGGGATAGAGCTTTGCAGAAGGTCAAGGAGCTCTTGAGAGCAGGAAGTGAATGGTATTCTAGAGCCAGCTGGCTTCGGGAAGGGCGCTAAAACCAACCCCCAGGGGGTGTGCGTAGGGTAGGATGGGCGGAGGATGAGCCTCGAGGGCCTTTCCGACGAAGCCCTCCTAGCCCTGGTGGCTAGGGGCGAGGAGGAGGCCCTCCGGTGGCTCTTCCGGCGCTACGCGGGGGCCTTTTTGGGCCTGGCCCGCAGGATGGGCCTAGACGCCAATGCCCAGGAGGATGTGGTGCAGGAGGCCTTTGTCAGGGTTTGGAAAAACGCCCGCCAGTTTGACCCCCGGCGGGCCTCGGCCCGGGCCTGGCTCCTGGCGGTTGGTCACCACACCGCCGTGGACTTCGTCCGCCGCCTCGAGGCCCGCCCCAAGCCCCTGGAGCCCCAGGGGGAGGAGGCGGAGGAGGCCTTCGACCTGCCTGGGGACGGCCTGGACGAGGAGGGCCATCTGGACCGTATCCGTCTCCAAGGGGCCCTAAGGCACCTGGACCCAGAGGAGCAGGAGGTGATCCAGATCCTCTACTACCAAGGCCACTCCCACCAGGAGGCCGCGAGGCTTTTGGGGATCCCCCTGGGCACCCTAAAGACCCGGGTTAGGCGCGCCCTGCTGCGCCTCAAGGAGGTGCTCCGTGAGCCCTGAGGAGGTGCGCGACCTCCTGCCCCTCTACGCCTTGGGTGCCCTCTCCCCGGAGGAGCGCTCCCGGGTGGAGGAGGCCCTGTCCCGTTACCCCGAGCTTTGGGCCGAGGCCAAGGCCTTGATGGAGGCCGCTTCCCAGCTGGCGGAGGGGGTTCCTCCTGCCCCCATTCCCCCGGGCCTCGAGGCCAAGGTGATGGCCCGCATCCGCGCCCTCCGGCGCCCCTCACCCTGGGGCTGGGTGGGGCGGGCGGCGGCGGTCCTCCTCCTGCTGGCCCTGGGGTATGGGGCCTTCCTGGGGGGAGGCTGGCTCTTGGCCCTGCGGGAGCCCACCACCCAGGTCCTTACCCTGATGAGCCCCCAAGGGGAGGTGGTGGGCCGGGTGATCCTAAGGGCTGACCGGACCGCCCTGGTCCTGTTGAACCGGTCCAGCCCCAGGGGAAAGGTGTTCCAAGCCTGGGGACTGGGTGGAGGCGACCCCATGCCCCTATCCACCTTCCGTCTGCCCCTAAAGAGCCTTCGCCTACCACCAGAAGCCCTCGCCATAGCGGTTTCCCTGGAGCCCCCTGGGGGAAGCCCCAAGCCCACCACCCTGTTCGGTCTTCCCCGCTAAATCCAAAACCCCACCTCCTTGCGAAGGGGAGAGCGAGGGGGCAGAGGAGCCCTCTCACGGGAGGTGAGGTTATGCAAGAGAAAACCATGGTGCGCAGGCAGTTTGTGAAGGTGTTGACCGCGGCCGGGCTCTCCACGGCCTTTGCCAAGGGGCTCCTGGGCCAGGCCCTGGCCCAGGCCAAGGGGGTGGAGGACCTGGACATCCTCAACCTGGCCCTCACCGCGGAGTACCTGGCCAGCGACTTCTACACCCGCGCCCTCATGGTCCCCTTCCCCGGGGAGATCCGCGACTACCTGGCCGAGGCCCTCAAGCACGAGGAGGCCCACGTCCAGGCCCTGAGGGACACCATAGCGGGGCCCTTCAAGGCCACCCCGGTGGCCCGGCCCCAGTTCACCTATGGGGACCTGCGGTTTGATGCCGCCAGCCGGCTTAGGGTTCTGGAAACCCTGATCGCCTTGGAGACCGCCTTCACCGGCGCCTACCTGGGGGCCATTCCCCTTATCCAGAACAAGGCGGTCCTCTCAGCGGCGGCCAGCATCGCCATGAACGAGGAGGCCCACCTGGCCCTGGCCCGGGACGCCGTGCTTGAGCTAGGGGGTAAGGTAGAGGGTCCCCAGACCCCCGTGGGCCGGGCCTTCGCCAAGGCCATCACTCCGGAGGAAGCCACCAAGGCGGTTCAGGGCTTCATCCGCAAATAGGGGGTAGGGTGAACCGTAGGGACGCGCTGACCCTGGCCGGTCTACTGGGAGCAGGCTGGGTGGCGGTGTTTCTGGACTCGGCCCGGGCCCAGGGGGGCCTGGTCCGGGCCGTCCTCCTGACGGGAGCGGAGGTGGTGCCGAATCCCGTGGACACCCCGGCCCTGGCGGTGGTACGGGTGGAGGTGCAGGGGCCAAGCCTTCTGCTCCAGGGGGCGGTGGCCAACCTGGCGGGGCCCTTCCGCGACTACACCCGGGACCCGGTGGAGGATCCTGTCCTCAACGCTCGGCTCACCAGCGCCGTTCACCTCCACCGGGGCCCCCGGGGACAGAACGGACCCTTGATTCAGGCTCTGCGGGTCAACCCCGCACCGGATGGGAGGAGCGCCACCTTTGTGGACCGGATTGAGCTTAGCCTCGAGGACCGCTCCCGGCTTTTCCGGGGAGAGCTCTACCTGGACATCCACACCACCGCCTTCCGTGCCGGGGAGCTACGGGGGCAAATCCCAGTGCGGTAGGAGATGGGAAAGGGAGGAGATATCCCATGAAAAAGGCCCTTTTAAGCCGTAGGGAGGCTTTGCAACGCGCGGGTTTGGTAGGAGCGGGGTTGGTGATGGGTGGGGGCGGCCTGGTGGCCTGCTCCCCTGGCATGGGGCAAAGCCCTAACCAGGACGTGGACATCCTCAACTTCGCCTTGAACCTGGAGTACCTGGAGGCGGCCTTTTACCTGGCCGCCGTGGGCCGCATCGGGGATATACGCAACCTGGGGGGCAACGCGGAAATCCGCCTGCCCCAGGGTTTCGACGGCACCCAGCCGGTGCCGGGCCTGAGCCCGGCGGTGAGGCAGTTTGCCGAGGAGCTGGCCGAGGATGAGCTGGCCCACGTGCGCTTCCTGCGCCAAGCCCTGGGGAGCGCGGCTGTAGCCAGGCCCGTCATCGACCTGGACCAGGCCTTCCGCGAGGCTGGCCGGCTGGCCAGCAATGGGGCCATCACCAACTTTAACCCCTTTGCCAACGAGCTTTTCTTCCTGCATGGGGCCTTCATCTTCGAGGATGTGGGGGTGACGGCCTACAAGGGGGCGGCACCCCTCATCACCGATAGAAACAACGTGCTGGACCCTGCCGCCGGCATCCTGGCCGTGGAGGCTTACCATGCGGGGGCCACCCGCCTTTTCCTCTACCAGAGAAAGGATGAGCCGGTGACCCCAGACCTCACCGTGGAGCAGGTGGTTCAGGCCATCAGCAACCTCAGGGCCCAGGTGGGCGGGGGTAAGGACGAGGGGATCACCAAGATGGGAAAGGCCAACCTGGTCCCCGCGGATGCCAACGGGGTGGCCTTTGGCCGCACGGTGAGCGAGGTGCTTAGGATCGTCTACCTCACCGGCAACACCGGCGTCAGCATGGGTGGGTTCTTCCCCCAAGGCCTGAACGGCCGTTTCCGGACCTCGTAGGACCCGGGGTAGGGCTATGGGGGGGCAGCCCTTGGGCTACCCCCTTTTGTCCCCTACCCCTCAAAGAGGCCTGGCTAGATGAGGCGAAACCCCCTTCCCTCGTAGAAGGTGGGCCAAGGTCCAGACCCCCTCTGCCACCCGGTGGGTCAGGGCCTGGAAGGGCCCAGCGTCCACAAGGTAGGCCTGCCGTCCCCGAAGATAGCGGTCCAAATACCCTCCTCTTGCCCGGTGGTCCGCCACCGCGGCCAGGGCCTCCTCGAGGCTGTAGCCGCAGAAGGCCATAAAGACCACCTCCGCTTCCGGGAGGTCCATGGGGTCCACCCGCAGGCTGGGCGTACCCGGCTCAGGCCCCAGGTACCGGCCCCCAGCCAGGGCCACCAGCTCCGGTACCCAGTGCCCGCCCAGGTAGGGGGGGTCCAGCCACTCCAGAAAGGCCACGGAGGGACGCCTAGGGGGAGGCGGGGGCAGACGGGAAAGCCCTTCCCGTATCTCCTGAGCCAAATGCCTTCCCCTCTCCTCCACGTCCAGGGCTTGGGCCAGGGCCCGTATATCCAGGAAGAGCCCTTCCAGCTGGGTGCCCCGGAGTTCCAACACCCTGGGGGGCCTTGGGAAGAAGGCGGTGGCCAGGGCCGCCTGCTGGGGGGTGACCGCGCACACCTGGCAGACCCCTTGGCTGACCAGCAGGTCTGCCTCTAAGACCGCCAGGACCTCCCCCCGGATCTTGTAGAGGGGCTCCCCCCTCCCGTGGGCCTCCCGCACCCGCCGGTCGATCTCCTCCTGGGGGAGGCCCTTGGGGATAAGGCCTTCCGTCACCACGGGAACGCCTTGGGGATTAGGACAGCTGTGGCTTACCCCTACGGGCTCGAGGCCCAAGGCCCTTAGGAGGAGGGTTCCCGAGGGCACCAGGCTGACCACCCGCACCCTCTTAGCTTAACCCTCTTTCCTCTTTTAAATCTTTGACCATTACCTGACGAAAGGCCTATAGCGACAGGAGGTGATGCGCGTGGCAAAGGCTTTCATTGGTGAGCTTCTTGGAACCTTTCTCCCGGTCCTTCTGACGGTGGGCAGTGCGGCCGATGCGCTGCTGGAGCTCCGGCTCTCCCCGGGTGCCTACGGCTATGACGCCATCGCCTTGGGATCGGGGCTGGCGGTGCTGGTGGGGGTTCTGGCCAGCCGGCCCCTTTCCGGGGCTCACTTGAACCCGGCGGTGACCTTGGCCCTAGCGGCTTTTGGCCTCTTTCCCTGGCGCCTGGTTCCCCTTTACCTGATAGGGCATTTACCGGGGGTTTCCTGGGCGCTTTAGGGGCCTTCCTGGCCTACCGGGAGGGGCTTATTGCCCAAGGGATGCCCAACGTGTTCTCCACGGGACCGGGCTTCCTGCGCACCGCGCCCGAGGCCCTTTATGGCTGGACCGGCCCGGCGGTGGCCGAGGCCCTGGGCACCTTCGCCATCATGGCCGTCATCCTGGTGGCCGCACGGGACACCCGGCTTCTTCCCCTCTTTCTGGGCCTCACCGTGGCGGCGGTGGGCTATGGTCTGGGAGGGCCTGGCGGCTTTGCCCTCAACCCTGCCCGGGACCTTTCCCCCAGGCTTCTGGCGGGCCTTTTGGGGGTAGAGGGAGCCGCTAGCCCCTATCTTCTGGTCCCGGCCCTCTTCCCCCTTCTGGGAGCCCTGGGGGCCACCCTCCTCTACCACCGCCTTGGGGTTTTCAAGGGCTAGCCCTCGCAGGCCCGGCAGGAGAGGAGGAGGTCGCGGCTATAGGCCTGGGCGGTGCTCGTGCTGAACTGGTAGTAGAGGGCCTTGAGGCCGCCTCGCCAGGCGTGCAGGTAGAGCTCGTTCACGTCCTTGGGCGGGGCCTCAGGGTGGATCACCAGGTTCAGGGACTGCCCCTGGTCGATGTACTTCTGCCGCCCGATGGCCAGGTTGATGAGGGTCTTCTGGGACACCTCGGCGAAGGTCTTGAAAACGTCCTTCTCCTCGTCCGAGAGGAAATCCAGGTGCTGCACGGAGCCGTTCCTCTCCAGGATGCTCCGCCACACCCTTTCCTCGTCCTTGCCCTTTTGCCGAAGCAGCTCTTCCAGAAAGGGGTTCTTGAAGGGCACCCGGGCCTTTTGCAGGTCCTTGAGGTAGTAGTTGCTGGTGTAGGGCTCGATGGAGGGGGAAACCTGCCCCAGGATGAAGGAGCTGCTCTTGGTGGGGGCGACGGCCAGAAGGGTGGCGTTTCGCCTTTCCATGACCTGGGCCAGCTCGTCCTCAGGGTGGCGCTTTCTCAGCCAGCGGCTTGCCTCCTCCGCCTTCTCGCGGATGGTCTTGAAGATGAGGTTGTTGAGGAACAGGGCCTCGGGATTCTCCAGGGGGATCCCCTTGGACTGCAGGTAACTGTGCCAGCCCAGGACTCCGATGCCGATGGCCCTATACCGCTTGGCAAAGCGCACGGCGCGTTCCATGTAGGGGATGCCCTCCGCCTTTTCAATGAAATCGTCCAGCACCGAGTCCAGGAAGATGGTGAGGGTTTCCACGGCATCCGTGTCCTTCCACTCGTCAAAGTGGAGAAGGTTTAAGGAGGAAAGGCAGCAGACGAAGCTCTCCTCGGGGCCGGAGGGGAGCATGATCTCGGTGCAGAGGTTGGAGGCGTGGATGATCTTCCCCAGTTTCTTGAAGATCTCTGGGGCATGGCGGTTGGCGTTGTCCCGGAAGAAAAGGTAGGGAATCCCCACCTCCGCACGGCTCTTGAGGACCTTGGCCCACCGTTCCCGCTTCTCCCTGTCCCCGGCGATGGCCTCCTCCAGCCAGGCATCCCCCACGGAGACCCCCCAGAAGAGGGACTGGATCTCCCCTCCTTCCCGTTGGATTTTCAGCCACTCTTCAAAATCAGGGTGCTCTATGGGGATGTAGGCGGCGCACTGGCCCCGCCGGGTTGAGCCCTGGTTGAACACCTCGATCACCCGGTCAAAGAGGGAGGCGAAGGCGTAGGAACCGTTGCTCTCCCCATTGTCCCGGATGGGGGCTCCCCGGGGGCGCAAGGTGCCCAGGTAGACGGAGGTTCCCCCGCCCTGCTTGCTCATCATGCCGATCTCGGCCACCGCCTTGAGAATGGAGGCGGTATCGTCCTCCACGTAGGTGCCGTAGCAGGAGATGGGAAGGCCCCGCCTGAGGCCATAGTTGGCCCAGATGGGGGTGGCCAAGGAGTACCAGCCCCTGGCCATGTACTCCTGGAATTTGCGGGAGAAGCCCTCTATGCGGGTCAGGGCCTCCGCCCGGTGGGCGATCTCCCTCACCCGCTCCTCCACCGTCACCCCGGGGAGCAGGTACCCCCGGCTCATGTAGAGCCTCGTCCACTCATTGGCCCAGTACCAGGGCTCGTATTCCCTTTTGGTCTTTAGCATCCTCGCCTCCCCTTAGAAAAGGCTTTCCGGGTCGTAGCTTTGCACCCTGCGGGCGTAGGCCACGCTCCTCTTGTTGAAGAAGTCCACCTCCTTGTCCGCCAACAGCTCCAGGTCAAACCACTCCGTGTCCTTCAGGAGATCCCTTTGCACGGGGAAGGGGGCGGGAAGGCCATGGAGGGAGAGGGTCTGGTTGTACCGCCACTTCAAGAACTCCAGAACCTCATCCCTTGCCACCGCCGCCACATCCCCTTGGGCGAAGATCCAGTCCAGCAGGGCCTCCTCCGCGCGGAAGAAGGCCCGGACTGCGTCCAGCACCTCCTCCTCGAGGGGGGGGCGGAAGAGTTCCGGCCTTTCCTCCTTGAGGATGCGGAGGAGCTCCACCCCGAAGAGGCCGTGGAGGTTCTCCTCCTTGCTGGTGGCCTCGATGGCGTTGGAGATCCCCTTGAACCGGCCTAGGCGCTTGTTCAAGGCCATGAGCACGTAGAACTGGGAGAACAAGGAGGCGTGTTCGGTGAAGGCGGAGAAGAGGAGGAGGGCCAGGGCGTAGTCCCTAAGGCTACCCTTGTGGGCAAGGGCCAGCACCTCTCCCAACCGGCGGTGCCTTTCCCGGAGGGCGGTTTCCCTTTCCAGGGCTTCTTGGAAGCGGTCCTCGAGGCCCAGGAGCTCCAGGAGGTGGGCGTAGGCGTTGGCATGGCGCACCTCGCTTTCCGCAAAGGTCATGCCCACCTCCGCCACTTCGGGTTTGGGGAAGACCTCGTAAACCCTGGCCCAGAAGAGCTTCACGGAAAGCTCCACTTGGGCGATGGCGAGGAGGGAGCGCTCCACCAGGGAGCGCACCTCCTTGGGGGCGAGGGCGTAGTCCTGCACGTCGGCGGTGTAGCTAAACTCCGTGTGGAGCCAGTAGCTGTGCCGGATGGCGTCCCGATAGTCCAGAAGCCTGGGGTACTCGTAGGGGCGGTAGTGGGGTCTAGGTTCTGTCAGCATCCTTTCCTCCCATGCGCTCCCTTAGCTTTTTGGTGGCTTCCACCATGTTCCTGAGGTTGGCCACGGCCTCCTTCGGCTTCCGGGTTTTGAGGCCGCAGTCGGGATTCACCCACAGGCGCTCCGGGGGCAGGTGCCGCAGGTAACCCTGGAGCCGGGCTAGGATCTCCTCCACCCTGGCCTCCAGGGGGGAGTGGACGTCAAAGGCCCCGGGGCCCAGGTCCACGGGGAGGTCCGCTAGGGCCTCCAGGAAGCCCGGGTCCTGCCTGGCCCCCTCGAGGCTCACCACATCCGGGTCCATGGCCTCCAGAAAGGGCCTTAAGGCGGCGTAGTCGGAGTAGCAAAGGTGAAGGTGCACCTGCACCCCAGGGCCCAGGCCCCCCACCACCCGTGAGAAGGCCTCCCCCACCAGGGCCAGATAACCCGCGTGGTCCTCAGCCCGTAAGGGGAGTTTCTCCAGGAGGGCGGGCTCATCCACCTGCACCACTCGGATGCCATGGGCGGCCACCTCCCTCACCTCCTCCCTCAGCGCCTCCGCCAGGGCCAAGACGGCTTCCCGGAACCCTACCCCCTGGGGCAGGTAGCTCCAGGCGGCCAGGGTGATGGGGCCTGTGAGAATGGCCTTTACCGGCTTGGGGGTTAGGCTTTGGGCGTAGAGGGTTTCCTCCAGGACCAAGGATCCCCGGCGCTTGGGCGGGGCAAAGAGGATGGGGGGGCGCCAGACCCGGCTCCCGTAGGAGAGGACAAAACCCCCCTGGGTGGTGTGGAAGCCTTCCAGGCGCTCCGCAAAAAACTCCACCATGTCGCTTCGTTCTGGCTCCCCGTGGACCAGAACGTCCAAGCCCAGCTCCTCCTGAAGGCGGATGTTCTCCCGGATGGCCTCCTGTATCCTTGCCCGGTAGGCCGCGGGGTCCAGCTGCCCTGAGCGCAGGCGCCGGCGGAGTGCCCTCAGTTCCTGGGTCTGGGGAAAGCTGCCGATGGTGGTGGTAGGAAAGGGGGGAAGGCCCAGGTCCTTTTGCG
>NZ_JAKTNU010000005.1:0-2420 GCF_022760955.1 Thermus neutrinimicus | reverse complement strand
CGCTTGGCGCCGAACCTGCCGGGAGGGACGGGAAGGGGGGATAGGGGAAAGAACCTGGTCCCAGGGGAGGGGGGGAGTGTGCCAGGTTTGGGCCTCAGGGTTGCCCTCTCCCAGAAGAAGCCCCTTGAGGAGGGAGAGCTCCTTTAGCCGTTCCACGGCAAAAGCCAGCCGGCCCTCTAGCCCAGGGGGCAAGGGTTCGGCCACCCGCCAGGGCAGGTGGAAGAGGGGAGCTTTGCTGGTGAGCCAGACCTCCTGCCCGGCCTCCACCACGGGAGTTAGGGCCTCCTGGAGGGCGGCCAGGTCCGTGCGCCACACTCCGTTCCCCTCTACCACCCCCAGGACTAGGGCTGTACCTGGGGCGGGGTGGGGCAGGGGGCTTCCCGGTTGGTAAACCAGGCCTAGCCCTTTCAGGGGCAACTGGGCTAGGGCCTCAGCCACCCCTGGCTCCAGGGGCAGGTAGTAGGTGAGGAGGACCAAGGGGGTTCGTTCCGCCAGGGTGCGGTAAACCGGCAAAAGCCAGGGCAGGTGGTCCCCCGCGCCGTCCAGCCCCAAGGCCGGTTCCTGTAGGAGGACGGTGCGGCCCCCGGCCCACCCTAGGAGCTCCCTGTAGGCCTCTCCTAGGGCCTCGAGGTGGGCTTGAACCTCCATGGGGGAGGCGGGCGGGTTTTGCGCCAGCCGCACCAGGGTGTAGGGGCCGATCAGTGTGGGAAGCCCCTCTTCTTGAGGGGCACCTATGGGGTAGGGAAACCAACCTGGCCTTGGCGCGTACTGGGGCCTTTCTGGGAGGCGGGGCACCAGGTAGTGGTAGTTGGTGCCGAACCACTTCCTTAAGGGAAGGGCTCCCTTGCCCCGGGCCAGGGCGTAGTAGGCCTCGAGGTCCCCCGCGGGCGCCGCATAGAGGCCCAAGGCCACCGCCAGGTCCAGCATGGGGTCGTAGAGGCTGAGCTCCCCTGCGGGGTGGAGGTCCACCGCCTCCCGATAGGCGGTTGCCCTTAGGCCCTCCAGCTCCTGCAAGCCCGCTAGGAGCTTTTCTTGCGAGAGGAGCCCCGACCAGAAACCCTCCAGGAGCCTTTTGTACTCCAGGTTAGGGCCCAGGCGGGGTAGACCAAAGCCCAGGGTGCGGATCATCCCTCCCCTCCCAAGGGGGGCACAGGAACGGGACGCCCTCTTTCGTCCACCGCCACCAGCACGAAGCCTCCCCTGGCCGCCAGATAGGCTTCTTTACCCGCTTCTATGGGCTCTACCCACATTTCCACCTCTACCTGCATGGAGGTGTGGCCCACCTCTACCACCCGGGCCCTGAGCTCCACGATGGAGCCCAAGGGCACCGGGCGCTTAAAGTCCACCGCATCCGAGTGAACGGTTACCACCTTCCGCCGGGCATGTCGGGTGGCGGCCACGAAGGCCGCTTGGTCCATCCAGGCCAAGGCGGTGCCGCCAAAAAGGGTTCCGTAATGGTTGGTTTCCCCAGGGAAAACGGTATGCACCATGCGCGTTTCCTTCATGCGAAACTCCCCGCATCCTTCTCTGGAAGGGAAGACCCCCTTTCGCCAAGGGAGGGCAAACCCCTGTTGCCTTACGCCGATAGCCGCTTGGCCCCACGGCTCTGGGCCACAGTTTGTGAGGGGGTTAAGGGTCTAGGGTCCCACAGGCATCACCACCTTCACCCTTGCCTCGAGGGCTACGGGGTAAGGCCGCGAAGCGGGTACTCGGGCTTCCGGACGGGGCCGGTTACCGTTGCGGGACAGCGCCGGACTTGCACCGGACTTCCCCCACCGCCAGAAGGCGTCCAGGCCTGTCGGCCTGGCATCGCGGCCGGGACACCCCAAGTGTTGGGTGTCCTGCCAGGGAGGCTACCATATGTTGATTGCCGGGTCAATACCGGACACACCGGGATACCTCCCTTAGCCGCTTCCACGGGTTTCCCTGAGGGCTTCGGTTTGGGCCCCTTCGCAAGAAGCCAGGCCGCCCTTAGGGGCGGCCGAAAGGAAGGAGGTTCTGCCAGGCCCTTAGGCCCAGATGTCCTCAGGATGCCGCATGCCCACAGGCCGGGCCTTAAGGATTTCCAGGGCCTCCTCCTCGCTCATCACCGGGTTCCGGTAGCGGATCCCCAGGGCCTCCCCCATGAGGCGGAAGACATGGGTATTGTCCAGTAGGCCCAGGTTAAGGAAGCGGAGGCCCTGGCCGTAGAGGGCCAACACCACGGGGCTGGCCGTGTGCTGCCCCGAGGGGCAGCCGATGTTGGTAGACGCAGACGATCAGGTTCCGATAGCGCCTGCCGAGGCCGGGCGCGTTCTGGGGGGCGCCCTGGTCCCCTACCCTGGGGAGAAGGGCTAGGGCACCGGCGGCCAGACTGCCTTTTAAGTACCCTCCTCTTAAAATATCCCCATGCCTGCACCCATCCGAGTTCATCTGACTCC